>CAZITM010000029.1:6636-16155 GCA_964542205.1 uncultured Candidatus Nitrosotenuis sp. | reverse complement strand
ACAAGACCAGTGCGCCACCTGCGGTGCTAATATGTGTGATTTTTTCTGCAAGGCCATATTTTTTGAGAGCAGACGTAAGGTGCCCACCGCTAACTATGGTAGTTGCCATCGAGTTTGCCACAGCTTCTAGCATTGCCTTTGTGCCGTGGCTGAACATCTCTTTTTCAAAAAACCCCGGAGGACCTGATATGAAGACCGTTCCGGCACTTGCTATTATTTTGGAATAGTGTTCGATTGTTTTTGGCCCAAGGTCGTAAATCTGGTCTCCCTTGTTGAGAAGTCTTACGTCGAGCTCCATGCGCTGGCCGTCCTTGTTTATTGCAACGTCGGCTGGAGTGAAAAACACATCGGGATACTCGCCCATGAGCGCATGGGCCTTTGAGACCGCCTCTTCCTCGCCTTTTATGCCAAGTGGGTACTTGATTCGAGCCTGGGCGCGCATAAAGACGTTGGCGATTATCCCGGTGAGAAGAATCTGGTCTGCTCTGCCGCGCTTTATGAGCATCTTGATTGCTTCCAGCCTATCTGTTACCTTGGAGCCCCCAAGCACGATTACGTGGGGCGCCTTTGCAACGGTGAGTATCTCATCTAGCTTTTTTACCTCGCGTTCCACTATTTTTCCCGCGCATGCAGGAATGATGTGAGAAAACCCGACAAGCGATGGGTGAGACCTGTGCGCACTTGGAAACGAGTCAAGGACGCACAAATCAAAAAGATGGCCTAGCCTTCTGACCATAATTGTCTCTGCAGCATCCTCGGGAGAAAACTCATAGTTTTCCTCCGCGCAAAATCTCAAATTATCTAAAAGTATGATGTCGCCATCTTTCATTTTTTTTATTTCGGACTGCGCAAGTGCGCCTATGACGTCCTCGACATACTTTATTTTTTTGCCGAGCATTTTTTCTAAAATTTTTGCATGCTGCTCCATTCCAATGTAATCCTTGGTTCCTACCCTGCCTTGGTGTGATACTACAACAACTTTGGCATTGTTTAAGGCCTGGATTGTCTCTGTGGCCTCTTCGATTCTCTTGGTGCCAGAAATTTCACCACTTACCGGATCGATAGGACAGTTCATGTCGACGCGAAGCAACACGGTCTTTCCCTTCAAATCAAAGTCGGACAGCGTCAGGATCTTCACGCCTTTTGTCTTTTTTGCCATCTTAAAATCTTTGAGCCGATCAGATTCGGCGGCGCGTCGGTTTTCCAGAAAAATTAAAAACAGCAACTCCCTGCCCTGTGTGATTGCAAAACTGGTTATTTGATGTAAGGTCTAGGCCTTTTCTGCTCCTTGCCGTCTCCTTTGTCATAATGTCCGTGTTGGTAAATTCCAAGGTCACGGCCGAGTTCGACAGGGCCGTACTGACATACTTTCAGGAAATAGCTGGTAATCCATCGGTAGATCTTGGAATGTGGGTAATAACGGAAATAGGCAACGTCCAGTGGCTCGTGCTGCTAAGCTTTGCAATTCTCATAATAAGAAGAACAAGGCGGGTAGGCCTGATCCTGCTGCTGGCCCTTGTTGCCGGAACAATAGCGGCAGGGTACATCAAAGGCTACGTAGTAGATAACCCGCGCCCCCAACTAGAGTTTCTGGGCACAAAACTCCCCTCTGATGTTGGGCAGGATACCTTCGTGCTGGGTACAGACGGCTCCTTTCCGTCTGGGCATGCGACTCGCGCCGCATCGCTTGCACTGATCTTAGGATATGTATTATCGCAGAGGTTTCCGCGCGGCTGCTACCTGATCTGGATATTTCCAACGCTCGAATCCATAAGCCGGGTCTATGTACTACAACACTACCCGATGGATGTGTTTGGCGGAACTGTCCTTGGAATTCTGATAGCAGGAATCCTTGCAAAGAAACTAAAACTTTCAGAATATAAAAAATCACAGGCCTAGCCCATCAAAGACAACTGAGCTTATCAGTACAATAGCATAGTTTTCATTGTCGTGGTGGTATGTCCAGTATCGGAGATTGCGGTCTTGGTTTGCTTGCCGCAGCTTGTAATTTACCTCGGTTGTCACAGTGAACCCGATCCGTTTTGCTAGCTTTTCCTGCTTTGGCATCAGAACCTTGTACCCGCCCTTTTGGTTTTCAAATCCTAGTCGGACCATCTCGGCGGCTGATTCAGACGCGGCCTTTTCGTCCCTTACAACAAATGTTTTAACAATTGGTATCTGAGAGGGATGGAACTCCATGGGCTCACTTGTAAAAAGATCAATTTAACTAGATCACCTACAAACGGTGCTCTTCTGGAGTGTCAAAATTGTTCACATACAAGTCAAATACTAATTATAGTTATAACTTATCGATAATTAGGTAGGACGAACAACAGTTGGCATCATTATCTAAACTAGCGGACAAGCTAAAGCAACTAAAGATCGAAGCGACCAAAATAAGACGCAGAAACGAAAAACTGCTAAAGGAAGCCAAATCGCTAAACCGAAGGTCATCATCTGGGCTGCACACGCTTGAGCGAAAACTGGAAGGCACCAGAGAAAAAATGGGCGACATTAACGTTGAATTCAACCAGATTCTTGCAAGAAAAGAAAGCATTGAGAGGCTGATAAAGGCAGCACGCGAGCGCCTCAAGGTCGAAACCGACGCAAAGGAGCAGGCAGAAATAGACATGGACAACGCCGACTCTGAAGACGCAAAACAACTGGCGGCAGATAGGCTGGCGCAAGCAAACGAAAAGATACAAGAGCTAAAGTTCGAAATAAAACAGCGCGAAGCTGCGGCGCAAAAACTCATCGACGTAATAGAAGAGCAGAAAAAATCAAAGAGCAAGACATCAGTGCAAATTCACAAGCAAGCCCATGCAAAGCCAACACTCATCACACTAATCAAGAAAAGCAGAATAAATGCCGCGAGGTTCCAAAAGAGACTCGAGTCCTCCATGAGAAGGGAAGCGATGATTGCAAAAAACCTTGAAAAAGTTACAAAAAAACTCGAGGAAATAAAGGCAAAACAGCTCGCAAAGAAGAGAAAAGAGGCCGCAATAAAAGCAGCAAAGAGGCGGGCCGCAAAAAAGAGGGCGCTTGCGCTGGCAAGAAAAAAGGCCGCAAAAAAAAGAGCACTGGCACTAAAGAAAAAGGCCGCACTCAAAAGAAAAAAGACAAAACCAAAGAAAAAGGCCGCAAAAAAGGCAAAAAAATCAAGACGCTAGTCCTGCACATATAATAAGCTGGCATTTGCGGTTTTACAGTGATGAGAAAGCGTGGAATATACGTAATCGCAGGGGGTGCGGCCATGCTTGTGGTGTCATTTGCGGTGGCCGCCTCAATCATAACCGAAACGGGCTCGCTTGAGGGAGAGTTTTCGCTTCCAGATGTTTTAGAAGGGATGTTTGACGAGGTCACTGATAGAACACAAATCGGCCCAGGCCAGATGGCGTCGTTCTCATTTGATGCATCGACAGGCACGACGACGCTGCTCTGGGGCATACAGATCATGGACTATCAGGGAGGTGACGCAGTGGAGATATCGATATCGAACATATATGGAGATAACTTTGGCAAGTTCAGCTCAAAGCAGCCTGCGCTCTTTGAAACAATGGTGGTGGAAAAAGGTGACATTTACAGCTTTAACATCGAAAACAAGGGCGCAAGGCCAATAACAGTGGTGATGATGTTTACAAAAAACCCTGACGAGTCAGAACGATTTTCCGATCCGAATTCGCCGCTTTCAAGGACACTTGTGCCGCTAGCCGTTTCTGGGATGCTTTTGATCATCGGAATCATAATCATAATAGCAGGTGTGATAATTCTAATAATAGATTACAGGAAAAAACAATCGGAATTTGTCTAGTATTCTTTTACGATGAGCTCGCCGTACTTGCCCTTTCCAAGAGAAACCTCGTTTTTGAACGTGCTCGTGTAGCCGTTTTTGATCATGATCTTTGATCCGTTCTTTACCTTTTTGATGTCGTCGCCCCAGAGTGTGAGCTTTATCTCTCCTGCCTCGTCGACAAGAAATGCATCGCACACCTCCGTAGTCCCGCCTGCCTTGAGATTGACGCTTCGCGGCTCCCCCATTCGCTCGACGGTGCCCTCAATGTCGATTTTGTTTCGCATGTTTTTTGCCTGTTCTGTTGTTACCACAAAAACTCTCTAAAATAAACTCGTATTAACTTTTCTAGTTTGTACAAAATTTGTCAAAAATTCGCGGCTCTTCAAGAATTTGGCAAAACAACGTCCTATAGGAGTTATATACTCAGACCTGAGAATTGTAAACGCAGAGGTATCGAAGCCCGGCCAACCGAGAGGGACTCAAGATCAGATAAGAAATCCCTTCCTTTAGGGGTTCGTGGGTTCAAATCCCACCCTCTGCACTCTTTCATACAAAACCGGAAAAAACAGATCTCAAACTTCTACTAGGTCTACTGAGGTGGTGCGGTGGTTGCACAGTGTCTTGTGAAGCTCTGCCAAGGACTCGTCGCGGAAAACAAGGTTACACCTAAAACACTTCCAGACCTTGGCACTCATGGATACATGTACGCAGCATAAAATTTAAAGATGTTGGACGTTTCGTCCATTTTTTTGTGATCTGTGATCAAAACAGCTGAAATTTGCAGGTTTTGCGTCAAGTCGTGGTAATTTTGGAATCAGGCACAAAACCAATTTAGTTGAGGACAAAAACCTAGGTCTGTGGACGTTTTTTCTATTTTTTACCAGCTGTGGTATTTTGGCATCTTTTTGCTGATGTTGATACTCAACACCGCACCAATCCTGATGCCGCCGACATGGATAGTACTGGTGTCGTTTCGTGCGCTTGACCCGACGTTGAACCCGCTTGCCTTGGCCATAGTTGGCGCAAGCGGCGCCACACTTGGGAGGTTTGTATTGTTACAGACAAGCAGCTACTTTAGGAGGTTTCTTGGCGCTGAGAGAAAAACAAGCCTTGAGAAGATAGGGAACTATCTCCGCTCAAAAAAGATAGGCTATCTTCTTGCGTCGTTTGTGTTTGCAGCAACGCCACTCCCCGACAACATGCTCTTTATCACGTACGGCCTGATGAAGGCAAAAAGCGCCCAGATCTACATTGGATACTGGCTTGGCAGGCTTGCAGCATACTATGTGATGCTGTCGGTAAGCGAGCTGGCGTTGACACCGTTTCTGAAATTTTTCGAGGAGAGATACCTCGGCGTGCTATTCATGGACATAATGAGCATTGCTGTGCTTGTGTTCTTTGCATCAATAAACTGGAATCTTTTGATCTCGGAAAAAAAGATTAGGTTCGTAAAGCCGCGCTTTTGGAAGCTGTGAAAAAATGGGCTCGCTTAAAAAACTGCAAGAAGAGGTGAAAAAAAGAATCCGAAACGATCCTGCACACGACTATTCCCACATAATGAGGGTGTACAAAAACGCACAAAAAATAGCAAGGAGTGAAAAAGCGGATCCACGACTCGTTCTGACAGCAGTTCTTCTACACGACATAGTGCAGTATCCAAAATCCGACAAGAGATCAAAGACTTCATCCATCAAAAGCGCAGATCTGGCACAAAAAATTCTGGCAAAACATGGATATGCAAAAAAAGAAATAGAAATAATCACAGACGCAATACGAGACCACAGCTATTCGCAAAACAAAATTCCAAAAACACTGGTTGGAAAGATACTACAGGACGCAGACAGGCTTGACGCGCTGGGGGCAATAGGGATAGCAAGGACATTTAGCGTCGGAGGCTCTGAAAAAAGGCCAATTTATCACGAAATAGACCCTTTTTGCCAGAAAAGAACACCAGACGACAAGTCCTGGACTGTGGATCATTTTTATCAAAAACTGCTCAGACTGGAGAAAAAAATGCACACAAAATATGCGAAAATGGAGGCTAGGAATAGAACTAGGTTGATGCACAAATTCCTTGACTCCTTAAAAAGAGAGCTCTAGCACTCAAATTTTGCCATTTGGATGTTCTGGGAGAAAAATCCTACCTCTAGGACTGAAAAACTACGAACTGATTTTATCTTACGATGACGTAATGATGTTATGGTTATTGTCTGGATTGGAATCGGTCTGGGAGTTCTAGTAGCATACATTCTGATCAGAAAAATACTCAAGACCTCGCCAAAAACCTCGTTCAAAATCAGCCTTTATTGCAAAAAGTGTGGTTACAAAACAAACGGGCTAAAATGTCCAAGATGCGAAAACACCCACAACCGTCAAAGCTGGAAATAAATCAAACAACACCTGCATTGGATTGGACTCCGTCGCATTTTGTGATTTTAAAAATCTAGCCATAGTCTATGTACCGCGCGTATCTTTTTTCTATCTCTGGGTTTTTCCCTTCTAGGATTTTTTCGACTTCCTCGCTGTGACGGTTTTTCATGTACGATATCATGTCAGAAAACCCCTCTGCATTCGGATATGACTCTACCAGCCTTTCCAAAACGGAAAAAAACTCGACTGTTTTTTGGCGAAACTCTTCTTTGCTTGGGTTTTTTATCCGGTTTAGTCGAAACCACACGCACGCCCAGCTTGCGCCCACGACGTGGGGCAAAAGATCATAGGCGCGCTCTATCTCAAATCGCTGGTCTTCTCTCATGAACTATCCAAGAGATGTTTTGCCATCGCTTTTGCAAAATAGGTGACTATCATGTCCGCTCCTGCCCGTTTTATGGAATAAAGTATTTCTGTCATCACATCGGTCTCGTTTATCCAGCCCTGCTTTGCTGCTCCTTTTACCAGGGCGTACTCGCCTGAGACGCTGTACGCAGATACCGGCACGTTGAACCTTCGCTTTGTCTCTGCAATCAAATCAAGATATGCCAGTGCGGGCTTTACCATGACGATGTCGACTCCTTCGTTTATGTCAAGCTCGATTTCACGTATCGCCTCGCGAGGATTTGTAAAAGGAACCTGGTAAGTTTTTCTGTCGCCAAAATGCGGCGCGCAGTCTGCCGCATCACGGAATGGCGTATAAAACGATGATCGGTGCTTTGCAGAATGCGACATTATGCCGACATCGGTAAACTTTTCTTTGTCAAGTGCAGACCTTATTGCCTTTACCTGGCCGTCCATCATGGCAGAAGGCGATACCACGTCGACTCCTGCACTTGCTTGGCTTAGCGCGATTTTTGCCAGTGTCTCTATGCTGGTGTCGTTGTCTATTTCATTTCCCCTTACTATTCCACAATGACCTGATGTGGTGTACTGGCAGAGGCAGACGTCTGCCATGATGACAACACTGTTGCCAAAGTTTTTTCTAATCTCTGAAATCGATCTCTGGACGATTCCGTTTTCCGCAAACGCCGACGTTCCGGAGTCGTCCTTTTTTTCTGGGATCCCAAAAAGCATGACTGCTGGGATATCAAGTTTTTGTATTTCTTCTATCTCCTTTGTTAAATCCGAAAGTGGGAGCCTTTCGATTGCCTCCATGGACTGGACTTGGGTTCTTGTCTTTAGTCCCTCCTGCACAAAGACCGGGCAGATGAGGTCGTTTGAAGACAGTAGAATTTCCTGAACTAGGTTGCGCATCTTTTCGTTTTTGCGCAACCTACGCAATCTCCTCTGGGGAAATGACGCAGTCATGCAAAAAAATCACTGTTAATGCAATATAATTCTAGGCGGGGGTTAGTCGCCTTTTTTCTTGTAATCGAAAAGCTTTGACGCTGCTTTTAACAAATCGTCGTCAGAGTGCTCCGATGCCCGCCTTAGGTTGTTCATCGGCTCTGAGATGATTCCCTCAACTACTGCCTTTGTGAGGTTCTCAATTATCTTGATTCGTTCCGCGTCTTTTTCTCCAAGCATTTGCAGTGCCTTTTGGAGCTCTTTTTCCCGTCTGGTGTCGATGTCCTTGAATATCTCCTTGACGGTGGGCTCTACTTCGAGTCTTTTCATGTGTGCCTGTAATACCTCCAGCTCGTCATTAATTATTTTTTCCGCACTTGCGCGCTGGTTTGAGCGGTATCGGATGTTCTTGTCGACCATTTCTGCTATCTGATCGAGATTCATCATCTTGATTCCATGAATGGTCGCGACCTTTTCGTCCACGGTCCTTGGGTTGGAAAGATCCAGTATCATCATGCCTTTTTTCTTGTCTTCCATAGCTTTTTTGATCCTTTCATAGGTCACCAGAAAATACGGTGCAATAGTGGCCACAAACAAAACGTCATAGTTTGAGAATCCATCTAGGACGTCTTCAAATTCTATTGGCACGCCACCAACTGTCTCCGCAAAAGCCTTGGAGCGCTCGATGGTTCGGCTTGTCACAAAAAACCGATAGCCCCTCTTGTTTAGTGATTTTGCGACAAGTGTGGCAGCCTCACCCGTTCCGATAAGGAGGATCTTTTTTGTTTTCAACTCGTCAATGTTTTCTTCCGCAAGCTTGACTGCCATGGAACCCACCGAGATGGTTCCCTTGTTTATCCCAGTCGAGTTGCGGATGCGCGCGCCTATCTTGATTGCCTTGTCAAATAACGTATTGAGCTTCTCACTTGACGCTCGGATCTCCCTTGCAGTGGTTATGGAATCCTTTATCTGCCCAAGAATCTGCTCTTCGCCGACTACCATGGAGTCGAGGCCGGACGTAAGCCGTAGCAGGTGGTCAAAGACTTCGACGTTTTCAGCCACCTCGAAGTTTTCCTTAAAGGCGGACTCCTCTAGGCCTGCAAGTGACGCCCACGTCTTTTTTATTTTTTCAACGTTTAGCTGATCGGTCGAGCCGAAAATCTCGACTCTGTTGCACGTCTGTAAAATGACAAACTCCTTTAGGCCGGAATGCTTCCGGAACGACTCGTATGCAGAGTCCATGTCCTTGAAGGTGAATTTTTCGAGTATGTGTATTGGCGAGTTGCGAAATGTCACACGTGCATTGATTATCTTACTCATTTCCACTTCTCCAAGATCTTTATCACTTCGCTTTTTGCTCTTGGCAGGTCGTCTTCTTTTAATAACTGTTTTATCCTGGAATCATTTAAAATGGAATACAAAAACCTTTTTCGCTCAAGTGTTGTTGGTATCTTTTGCTTTGCTGCGTCCCTGGCGATCTTTTGGAGCCTTATCTGGTAAATGTCCTCTTTGTCAATTATCTCTCTGAAGAGTTTTTCTGCTCTTAGCTTTAGCTTGCGCGCCATGGCCGGGCTCCTGCCTCCAGTTGATATGGCAACTTGGACGGTGTCTTCAATGTTTATGACAGACGGGTGGGCAAAATCGCTTACCTCTGGGTCGTCTGCGGCGTATGCATAACAACGCTTCTTTTTTGCCTTTTCGACGATCTTTCTGTTCAGCTGCCGATCGTCGGTTGCGGCCATGACCAAAATCGGCTCGTAATCGTTAAGAAAATCTGCATTTTCCAGCTTTATTTTTTTGAATTCGATCTTGCCTGCTTTTGCAAGTTTTTGTATATGCGTGCTTGCCTTGTCGGATACTACTAAAATTTTGCAGTCCTGCGTCAAAAGTGAGTTTACCTTCTTTAGGCCTTCGTTTCCAGCCCCTACAACTATGACTAGATTGCCCTTGAGGTTTAGGTCAACAATCACGATCAGGCATTCCGTGGTTTGTATTTATAGGATTCT
>CAZITM010000029.1:0-6626 GCA_964542205.1 uncultured Candidatus Nitrosotenuis sp. | reverse complement strand
TTCTTAATGCGTAAGCTGACAATGTATGTGATCAAAGTTGTTGTTATGGCCGCTGGAATAATCCACCATATTGCAGCCTGCATACCTGCGTTCACTAGTGCTACAAAGTCTACTGGGAGAACTAGTCCTCCGACTAGCGGCGTGGTTCCCTCAGGTATGACCTCAATAGTGACAGTTGCTGTGTTGCTAAAAAACGTACCATCAAAAGCCTGATAGGTGAACTGATCAACCCCAACAAAATCCAAATCCGGCGTATAGGTGAAGCCTCCGTTTGCATTTAGTGCCAAAACTCCGTTGGTTGTACCGGTTACAAGACTTGCAGTTAGCGTGTCCCCATCGTCGTCGTCATCGTTAACAAGTATTCCCGGTGCCACAACTATCAACCCAGTGTTTGAATCTATTACGAAACTGTTGTTATTTGCAACAGGCGGAGTGTTGTAGTAGACATTTACTTTGATGTTATCTACAGATCCAATCGTGGGCGAGCTAGTGATAATTGATTTTGCCGCAAATGCCACTCCGAAATTAAGATTGTTTATCTCAGCTGGCGTCCATGTTGTCTGCCACAGATCATTGGGCCCGCCATACGTTGTGATGATATCGGTGGTAGGCCAGGCAATACTATCTGCCTTATTTTGTGCCGTAGGAGTTGCGCCGTCTTTTACCAAGTTTACTTCAAGATCGGCCAGCCTATTGGGCTGGCTTGACTTTTTTTCTACAGTGACCTCGATTCCTTTTATCACCGCCGTGTTTGGTATGGAAAAACCAAAACCCTTGGCTACAAGATAGTGGGTGTTGCCAAGTATGATTGCCGTGGCATAGACATCATTGCTGGTCAAAACATTGACGGTGTTCTGCCAGTTGACCGTACTGCCAGCTCGGAGAACGTTTGCGTGTGCAGTGGGATTTGTAAGGCCTGTATCTGCGGCCAAAACAGTAGCTGGAAGACTAAATAACAATAACGCTACTAGGGAAAAGATAGCCATTTTGGTTCTTAACTCCCTCGGTTTTTTAGATCTGGAATTGACAAGTTTATGATTTACAATTCTGACTATAGTGCCTACTTGGCAAATGTTCATAGCCATATGAGATAAAAATGATAAAAAACAATTCTGATACACAAAGTCTAGATCAGTAAATCTATTGTTTTACCATGTAAAAAAAGAAAGTTAGAGTTCTTTGTGTGATCTTGTCTTGATCAAGTATGCGCCTAATCCGGCAACACTGCCAAGCACTGGAACCATCCACAACGCGTTAGCATACAGCCCTGCTACAAACA
The DNA here is from genome assembly GCA_964542205.1 of uncultured Candidatus Nitrosotenuis sp. Taxonomy (GTDB): domain Archaea; phylum Thermoproteota; class Nitrososphaeria; order Nitrososphaerales; family Nitrosopumilaceae; genus Nitrosotenuis. The sequence goes on along the minus strand of CAZITM010000029.1, from coordinate 5,347 downwards.
ATGACACAGTATTAGTAGCTAGTAATTCGCCTGCAACTGTGCCACAAATCTCTTGTCCCAACTTGTCCTTAATTGCTTGTTCAAAATCAACAAAATCGTCTGCAACCAACACAAATGCTCCGCTACCTCCCTTTACATTGTCATTATAGAATGTTTCAAGACCTGCCTCACCAAGTATGACTAGTCCATTAATAGCGTCTATTCCAGATGCCAGTGCTGCATCTCTTGCATCCGATGTATCTGCACCAGAATTTTGTGCTCCGTCCCCTGATACATCAATTACTTGACGGTCACTTGTGATGGCATTGCTGAATAGTGGTGCTCCAAAGTTTATTGCCGAGCCAGGTGCTGTTAATCCTGCAAACGGGCGAGCTGCTGCATCGACTGCGTCTGCAAACGCTGTCGCAGATGCTGCATCAGATATTATGGTCCAATCAACTGCAACTGCTTGTTCGCTCGAACCGCTCCAGTAAATCAACTGGACTGCAATTGCACCACCGCCGCAACCAAGTATTTGACTCAACGTGCCTGGATCTCTAAATGCATCAGAATAGCCAGTTCTTTGTAACAAGAACTCGGAATCGTCAACACTCCCAGATACATCCATCAAGAGCTGTAGCTCAAGATCTACATGGCCAGGCACGTGTGTGCTTGCGCCTATGACTGGAACTGGCAATGTTGCTAAAGGATCAACTGACACTGATGCTGCCTGGCTGATCTCCTCGTCTACTGAAATCGCAGATACATTCGGCACTAAACTTGTACATAGAATTACTGATATTATGACTACACTCAATAGTTTTAACTTGCTGTGATTTGTCCTTGAATTTGTCATTGACCAAATTAAGATTAAAACATTAAAATGATTATGGATCTCCAGTCATATGTTCTAGAACATAAATGGGGTTGTCTAGATTACCTAGTACATGCGCCAAAATGCTTGATGTCTAGAGCAATATGGAGATTATGTGGAGTATTCCAAGCAAAATAAATGAGAGCCAGACTGCCTTGGATATCTTTAACATCCTGTTTTTTGCTAAATAGCTGTGCAGATGAGGATGTTGGCCAACGCTGATTCTTTGCTCCTTTTGTCTTGATAAAAAGTATAACAATACAAAAAGAAAAAAATAAACAGAAAAAGCAACCGTGCTTGCAATCGACGCCTCAACGAAGTTATAGAGCGCACCTGTGATCAAGTCTCCTGTTAAAACTTTCTTGTTTGTCAGCGCGAGCTGCTGGAGTATATACACAAGTATGTTTATGGCACTGGCTGCAAAAAACAACCTGTAATCTGGCTGCTTTATTTTTGGTAATGGGGAAACCGATGGAGTATGCGTCCTAGTTGAAATGGGAGGCTTGGCGTGCTGCATGCGTGAGGAGGTCCTTTTTTTCCGTTTTTTGAGCTCAGCTTGGACTATAATGAGTAGAATTGAGGAAATCACCATTACTATTGGGTTTCGTATTATGAGAAGAACATATCCTACATAAGGGGTGGCAAAAACCACCTTGCCAATTATCTGGTCGTTCTTGTAAACGCCAGGATCCCTGTCTTTGTTATTGTCGCCTTGTAGAATAAAACCATTGGCTGTCTCTTCGATTATTCTGTGAACTACAATCTTCTGCGCTATGCCCTCCCTTAGGTGATAGGCAACAATGTCGTCTAGCTCATAGGATGGCTGTTTCTTTGTTATGACCATGGATCCGGGAAGGATTGTGGGCAACATGCTGTTTCCCTCTGTAATCAAAAAATCAGTGTTTCCGCCAAGAAAGGACGGCCACAAAAAGATCAAGAGCGGTATTGCCGTTGCAATTATGAGAATTTTTATTTTTACGTCCACATAGAAAACATGTCTTGATCTTATTTACGATTATCTTTTGCGTGACATTGTATACCTAGTCTAGACTGTACAATCCAGCTTTATTGTTCCCTGTTTGGAAGCTAGATCAGATCTTTCCCAACTCTTTTTAATCATCACTGGAAACAAACAACAATGAAACCAATACTCATATTCGCAATAGCTGCTGTAGTTGCAGCTGCAGTCGGAGTAGGTTCTTTGAACAACACAATAACCCTGCTTGTTCAGCAATTTGGTGTAGGTTCTGCAGACATACAGTCACCAATCACCAACGCGGCAGTTGACTTCACAATTGAGGCAATTCCATCACAAGACGGTACTGAACTCAAGAACGTCATAACTGCATGTAGCTTCCATAGTGATGAGGATGTAGAACTAGGTTCAAAGATAATCTGCAAGCTCACTGATGTAAATCACAAAGTGATAGCAGAAGGAACCTTGACGCTAGTACAACCTTACGTGGCAAGCACCACAGTACACGTCCCAATCACGATTACAGCATTTCCAAATGCAAATGCAGTAGTCAATGTAAAGGATGTGACGCTGATCGTAATTGGTCCAGAACCAAAAGTTCCACCACCACAAGGACCATAAAACCTCAACTACTTTATTTTTTATTTTTACTAATCAATTTTATAGTATAAGGTCTGCTTCTAAGAAAGGATAGCTATGGTGAATTTATCAACTAAAATACTTGGAGCTGGCACAGCTGCGGCGGCAATATTTATCATTCTTGGCGTTTTTGGCCAGTACCAAACCGATTCTGTCTTGGACTCTCCTAGGGCAGCCATTATAGATTCGCTTTATGACGATATCCCAAACTCGTATTTTCACAGTAAAGCCAAAGAATACCTGGAGGCAGGTGGATACCAAGTCGACATTTACACTACTGCCAACTCGACTGTGGACTTGTTTAAAAATCTCCCGTCCATGAACTATGGTTTTATAGTGATCCGTTCTCATGCCCTGGCCGCAAAAACAGAAAACAACGATGTGATGATTTTCAGCGGCGAGAAATATACCGAAAAGAAATACATAGCAGAGCAGCTGTTCGGACAAATTAAAAAAGGCTCGCCGCTACTTGAGCAAACCTTTTCAATTGATCCTGAAGCCTCATCTGGTTGGATACCGGTAAACGGTTCTAACTCTACGCGCATGATGACTGGTAGAGTAGTAATCCACCAAGAACAAAACCAGGAATACTTTCTCATCCCGCCAAAGATGGTCGATGATTTGATGGTGGGAAGATTTCAAAACTCAACTGTATTTCTGGGCGGCTGCAGCACACTTGCAAACCCGTCTCTGGCAGAGTCGTTCATAAGACGTGGCGCATCAAACGTGATAGGGTGGACCAACCTGGTAAGCTCCTCAGACAACGACAGGACAATGTTGAGGACTCTGGAAAGCATGATGGTTGATAAACTGGATATACAAAAAAGCGTCGAGATATCAAACGAAAGCAGAACTTCTGGGCACAAATATAATGCAACCCTGCAAATTTACTCTGCCAAGGAATCTAATACGTAACAAGTTTTGTTAGCTGGTGCTTTTGCTTACGAAGCTGAGGCTGTACGGGATTTCCTCGACTACTTCTGTTATGCGGTTTATTTCCATCCATTTTTTAATGTTAAAGAGGATGTCCTGATACTCGTAAAAAAAGTTCCATATGTTATAATCAAACTCGGCAAGTATCTCGAGTTCCTTTCTTGTGAGGTAGCTATTTGTGCGCTCCATGAATTTGATGAGGTATTTTAGTCTCTCATCTTTTTGAATTATTGTGGCATCATCTCTTGGATCGCTAAGATACTGGAAGAATTTTTTAAGCTCACCTTCTTTTGCAGCTAAAGCCATCCTCACAAACTCTCTGAACTTTTTCTCCGCTATGAATGCCTCGTAAAAATCCTTCCACTCAGTTTTTAAAATCTGGACTAGAAATATTTCGTCTACGAGCCAAGAATCCGCGCGTTGCTGACTGGCAAATGTCTCAAAAGCAATGATCATGCTGTTGATGAAGCGTTTCAACTGTCGTGGGTTTGAATTTATTGCAGTCGAAATAATTTTTGCGTTCTGACGCAAAAACACTGCATAATCAGAATTTACCTGCGGTAAAATCTTTTCTTCCATCAAATTGATGATGCTTTTAGCTGTCCACTGCGGGATCCTGACTGGTATTTGAATAATTTTTTTGATATAGTCTTCTCCCTTCACTCCTGTCTCAGAATAAGCCTGTGTGATTAGCTTTGTCACCGTTTTGTTGCTCAAACCAATAATGTATACGAAACCCTCAATATCTAGAAACACTTTGAGGGATTCAAGAATCTCGATTGCTTTTTTCGATGAACACCTGTCGAGATCATCTATGAACACAACAACTCGACACTCTTTGTCCGCTTCGCGGATCTTCTGCATTTGTTGCTTAACGTCAACAAGCCCATCAAAGTATATCGAGTTTCGCTCCAAATTCGTCAAGAACCGAATTTTGTCATCAAGCTGTGCTCCCCTGCCGTTCTTTTTTACCAGTGTGTCGATGATGAACTGTTGCTTGATTTCGCGGCCAAGAATCGAGAGGCCCTTGAAAATCATCTTTGACATTGCCTCGAATCTCTCATTATTTTGCATCGCATATGCTATAGTTTTTAAGAGTGCGATGGAGGCAGGATGTTCCTCTCTTTCGTATTTCCATGCATTAAACCATACGGGAAGAATTTTCTGCTCTTTGACTGAGATGCTATCATTCAAACTAGCTTCAATTGACTTCATCAGGGTTGTTTTACCAGTTCCCCATTCCCCATAAATGCCGATGGTAAATCTGGGTTGAGAATTTTTAATTATGTTTGCCAGGGTATGCCCTAACGACTCAAATTCTCGGGTTGGGTTCTTTTCATATTCGTCTATGAGTATTGTTTGTTGGGCCTGAAAAGGCACGTATGTCACATCATCTCTGGCAGAGACTTTGCCATCTGGGTTCAATGCATCATCCTGTTCAAAATCACTTATTGGTTGTGCCATTATACGTTCAGAGTACAACTGACAGTGAAATAAGACTTAGGACTGTCAAACATGGATGAACAAATCTATACTAGATGATCAATTCATATCGTCTGTAGAACTATTGAGGATGGATATGTCATGATAATTCGGTCGGTGTCATTTCATAAAATAAGGATCCTGAACATGATGACGAGTGGTTTTCTCAAGCGATCATTGGTCGCCTGTGTCCAGGATCCAATTTTAATGTTGAAAGTTAAAATATTTGTTTTATGGATGTGATAGTCCATATTTGGCATTGTGCTAATCGATATGCACTTTCATGTACTCGTTTTGTCTGTGAGGAACGAGTATTGCTATAACTGTGCAATAAAATGAACATTTGTTTAAAATCTGTTACATCCAAAAAAATTGCGCTAAACTTTTAGCCATGGATTTTTTGGCATCATCTTTTCAAAAGAATTCACTTCTTGCCTCAGCTCCTTGTTTATACTCAAAACACT
>CAZITM010000028.1:11797-18046 GCA_964542205.1 uncultured Candidatus Nitrosotenuis sp. | reverse complement strand
CACCTACCTTGATTTTTTCTTTTTCTGCTTAATTTTCATTGTTGGTTTTGATTCTAAGGCTTCTTGGATCCTTCTTGTAGCAATTTCGTTTATTAGCTTGTCAATATAGTGTGCTTGCCTTGAATCCATGTTGAACTGGTACATTGTGGCGTTGCCAACAGTTCTTGTTTGCACTACAACATCTTGTGCCTCTAGCTTTTTGATTTCTGCCAGAGCGGTCTTGAATGAGACGCCGGAATACTTTGCAATATCAGATATGGAATAGTCCCATCGTTTATGCGTGGAAAGAAAGTCGAGTATCTTTGAGCTTGCAACTGGAAACATGCTTTCAAGCGGACCATCGGGCATGGCTTTGGTGATTGGCTTTGTGCGTATCATTGACTCTTGGTACGATAAAATATTATATTAAACTTACTAGATCTATGTAATCTAGTACATAATTGATAAATATGATATTCACATAGACTAGGTTATGGTCAGGCAGAGTATATCGACATTCGTTTTGGAAAAGATGTACAGAAACAGAATCATAGGCGGAAGACACATCTCGCTTGAAGATCTAAGGACGGGATGTCCTTCGCATGAACGGGGAAACATAGAAAAAACTCTCAAAAAACTAGTAAAGGAGAATCTGGTTGTTCAGCATCCCACATCATACGGAATGCAGTATACGCTGAATCCTCAACGAATAGACGAGATTATGAAAATTCTAAACATTGGATAGTCAACGAGATGCATATATGATCATGTACATTAAAACAATATTTCGTTGATATAGTTTTGATAGTCGTTAATTGTTATTGAGTCTAGGAAACAGGCAGAAAGATCATCTATCGTTTCCTTTGATGTTAAGATTTGGTACTTGCCACCCCAATAGAAGGGCCATACATGTGCGGACCATCATCAAGAACTGGCGGTAATGTCACTGGCGTGGCAGATCTGCGGCCTTGGAGATACTTTCTCATTTCAAGTCACAATCATCATAATTTTATTTCCCAAAACAGCTAAATACTAGTTTGACGTTCTATGACCTAATGACTCGCAAAAACCAAGGCGGGTCTTCTTTTGAGGTCAGAAATGGAGTGGGCCCACAGGGATTTGAACCCTGGATTTTCGCCGTGTAAGGGCGACGTCATAACCGATCTGGACCATGAGCCCAGCAAAATTCCTTTTCGGAAACCATTTAAACTTTGAGCAGTCCTTCACAAAAATCGATGACAGTAGATGTTGGATTTTTCTGCAGTCCAATAGGGCTTGGACACGCCGCACGAGACATTGCAATTGCTCAACTTTTTGAGGGTGTTTCTCTAAAGTTTGTCACGGGAAACGCAGCCACCAAGCTAATCTCCGGATACGGGTTTGCAGTAAATGATGCATATACTCCCCCAAACTTTGATGTTCAAAATGGGGCCCTGCAAGGCTCACTAAAATGGCTCTGGCAATATTACCAGTATTACAAAAAATGCAAAAAAATCGCATCAGAGTTTCTAGAAAATGAAACGCCGAGACTAATCATAAGCGACGAGGATTTTGCAGCGGCCGTAATATCGCAACAAAGTCGGATCCCGACTATATTGATTACAGATGTTTTGCAGACGAATTTTACAAAAGGCATTGCCTCTATAATTGAGAAAAAAATGAACCAGTCCATGAAAGAGATAATTCGCAAATGCGACGCAGTCATAATGCCAGAACTTGGAGATGATCAGGGAAACATCAAAAGGGTCGGCCCAATTGTCCGCTCCACCAAACACACACGAGAGGAGCTTAGAAACAAATTCTCATTTACCAAAAAAACCATCACAATTAGTGTGGGTGGAACCGATGCCGGCAAATTCCTCATACAAAAAGCACTCGAGGCGTACTCGAAGCTGAAAATAGATTGCGAGTTGGTGGTGGTGTCAGGCCCGACACTAAAGCTTGACCCCCAAGAAAAAATCAGAAATCTCGGTTTTGTGAATAACCTGCACGAGATAATCTATGCATCAGACCTTGTGATATCGCTTGCAGGCAAGTCAACCATAGACGAGGCAAATGCATACGGAACGCCCGGCATATTCATCCCAATCAAGAACCATTTTGAGCAGGAAGACAATGCAAGACGGCAAGGATATTCATTTCAAGACATATACAGGCTAGAGTCCCTGATTCCTCAAAAGCTCGACTCGAAAAGAGCACCCACACATGCAGATGGCGCAAAAAGAGCTTGCCAAGTCATAATGCAGCACGTGCACTAAATCAAATCTGCACGAATCCTTAAAAGTGGTTTTCAGTTTCAAAAATATTGCGATTTGGAAAGACTTGTTGTTGCAAAATTTGGTGGCAGTGCGAGTGGAATCGACGGCGAGTTCGTCTCAGACATAGTTGCCAGGATAAAGGAATTAAAAAAAGGCTCAAAGGTAATTGCGGTTTTTTCTGCGCCACTTACCATTCATGACGGCAAGAAAAAGTCCCTGACTGACCTTGCGCTACACATGGGAAAAATGGCGGAGGAAGGTACAGTTCCAGACATCACACCCATCAGAAGATCCTATGAGAAGATCCTCGGTGCAGTGAGTGATTCGCTAAGACCAGAATGCCAAAAGATTCTCGATTCTTTTTTGGAAAAGACCTCGCAGGCCTTTAGCGATGCTAGAACCAACAGATCATTTGCAAACGAGACTCGCTCAAGGGCACTTGCCTTCTCTGGCGAGATACTGATGTCGTATGTGATGAACTACATCCTCAAAAGCAGCGGCATCAAATCCGATGTTGTAAGTTATGACATTTGGCCCATAATTACCGATAACAACATCGAGTCGACCAACTTTATCGTCTCAGAGTCCCTTGCACGCCTGGAGCCTCTTGAAGCACTCTTGCAAAAAAACGAAGTGGTATCCATCGGTGGTTTTATTGGCAAGACAGTCGATGGAATGGAAACCACCTACGAGCGAGGAGGCTCGGATCGCAGCGCAGCGGACTTGGGCATACTGTTTCACAAAAAATACGATACCACGATAGACTTTGAAAAGGATAGCGCTGTCGTTTCCGCAGACCCACGGGTGGTAACCGAAGAACTAGAGGACATAGCACAATTATCATACAACGAGGCAAGGCTTGCCGGAATGTTTGGAATGAAGATACTTGATCCAATTGCGATAAAAGAGATCCTAGAAAACGGAGTAGACATGCCGATCATAATAACAAACATGAAAAACCCAAAAAAGACCACGATGATTACGCGTAAGTCAGATGTCCAAAACGGCCACCCACTAAAGATAGTAACAGGAAAAAGAAACTGCGCCATACTCAAAATAGAGAGCGTAGCTGCGCAGTCGCTTTTGGAATCGCTTGAAAAGCAAAAACGCTACAGCGAGTTTGTCATACTGTCACCTTTTACCAAGGACGACATCGAGTTTACCAGAATATTGTTTTTGGACGCAGATTATGTCAAAAGAAACGAGCGCTACATCCTGGGATTTGACTCGCTTGCCACAATCCAGTACAATCGTGGTGTGATAACCCTAATCGGCGACCAGATGTGGCGCGTAAACCAGATTGTGTCAAAGGCAAGCTCAAAGATAGGCAGCGCAGGCCTCAACATACTAAACATGGATGCGCAGGAAGAGACCTCACGGGTCATAATAGTAGTAGACGATTCCGGAGAAAACATAGAAACAGCGATTCGTGCTGTACATTCAGAAAGGTCAAAAATCACCTTCACCTGAATGCGACACAAATCGCAAATGGCTCTCTTGGGTGATTTGCCCATGAGTGCCATGCTGGGTTTGTTCTTGGGCCTTCATCTAGAATCAGCCCGGCGTTACCCAAAACACGCTCTGATCTGTTATGATCGAGGAGATATTTAGACCTGATCTATATAGTTCATTTATGGTTTTTGCAAGTCAGGCATGAATCAAAGCTTGGTGTTTGCCACATACCATAGGACAAAGCCTGCGGCAATTATTGCGTACCATTTGTAGTTGCGCCTGTCTGCAAAGACGTTTTTTGGGCTTAGCTGCTCGTCCGTTCGAATCGAGGCTCGGATTTTTTTCATCTCAAATCCCTGTCCAATTAGCCCGCCTACGACTAGCGCCATTGCGATAAACGAAATCACAGGCTCCATGTGAGTGGTGTTATTTTCGTTGTATTTAGTTGCTGTGCTAAGTACGAACCTAGATAATTTTTTAAAGTGCATGCACATTTCCAACTTTCTATGAAAGAAGTCGGCAAGATTTGGATGAATGGAAAACTGGTTCCGTTCAGGGATGCAAAGGTTCACGTGCTGACCCATGCACTCCATTATTCAACGGCCGTCTTTGAGGGGATACGATGCTACAACACACCAAAGGGCTCTGCCATATTCAGACTGCCAGAACATGTAGACCGGTTCTTCCGATCCGCAAAGCTATACTCGATGAAGATGCGGTTTACGAAAGAACAGATCACACAAGGCATAATCAAAACAGTAAAGGCAAGCACCCTCAAGGAATGCTACATCAGGCCTCTGGCATACTATGGATACGGCACGATGGGCCTCACCCCGACGCCAAACAAGGTGGACGTTGCGATCGCATGCTGGGAATGGAAGATGGGCGAGTCAAAGGCCGGAAAGGTAACTGGTGCCAGATGCAAGATCTCAAGCTGGCTTCGAATCGACTCCAGATCGCAACCAATGCAGGCAAAGGCAGCATCAAACTATGCAAACGCTGCACTTGCCAGAGTCGAGGCGCTAAACAACGGATATGACGAAGCGATAATGCTAAACTACCATGGCAAGATAACAGAGGGCAGCGCCGAGAACATTTTTGTTGTAAAAAACAACGAGATCTTTACGCCGCCGCTAACGTCAGGAATATTACAGGGGATCACACGCGACAGCGTAATTGATATAATTCGCGCAGACGGCGGCACGCTAATCGAAAAATCGCTGGATCGGGACGATCTGTACTCTGCCGACGAGATATTCATGACCGGAACGGCTGCCGAGGTAAAATCCGTAACCCAGGTAAACGACATAGTAATTGGCAACGGCAAGGTAGGAAAGGCCACAAGGCAGCTCCAAAACTCTTTCATGGATGTAGTAATGGGCAAAGACGAAAGATTTGCTCATTGGTTGACGTATGTCTAGGTTTTTTAGCGGTTTTGTCGTAGTAAAATCATGGATTCGTGCGCAGTTGGCGAAAATAGCGAACGGATTTGCTGGTTTTGCAAAAAAGGCAGGCATTCAGAGTGCATGAAAGAGATCCCGACCGATTCCCGTTCAGATGGACCGCACGACTGCACTTTTGACACCAAGATGGTTCGCTGCCAGTGCACTCACTAGAACCATAAATCACGGGTTTTGGGCCAAAGAAGGCAGTCAAAATCGCGCAAAAAACTTGCTGGACTTTTTTTCGAGTCGGCACAATTGCGGATTTACCTGGTGCCAAAGGCACAGAACATGAGTCAATCATGTCGAGAAAGAGATCGGCATTAGGGGAGCACTGATATCCCACAAATGGAGATAGCCAGAATGCGGGCAACCATAGAACCCCGAACGCTTTAGCGTCGGGAGTATGTCAGCTTGCTAAGAAAGATATAGAAAGATAATCACTTGTTTGTTGGCTTCGTAGTAGTTGGCTTTTTGACAGTTTGCTTTACCGGCTTTTTGATTTTCTTTGTGTCCTTTTTGTCTTTTTTCTTTGTGTCCTTTTTGTCTTTTTTCTTTGTGTCCTTTTTGTCTGCCTTTGTGTCTTTGTCACTGCTTGAGGTATCTGTTTTGGTGCTGGATTGTGTAGGCTCGTAGTTCCACAGCTGCTCGCCGTTGAACTTTATTCTTGCGATTCCCTGCTTGTCTAGTTCCTGTATTGAGGGCGGCAGCGGAACATAAAGTAGTGGCTTTGAGAACTTTTGGCCGTCCGTTACCATCCAGTGCATCAGGTGCACTAGTGCCTTTGCCTTGTCTTTCTCCTTGACTGCCTGGTCGATGTTTTCATAGACTAACAGGTAGGTAAAACTTGCAATAGGGTACGAGTTTTTCCCAGGTGCCACAACCATGCTTACCTGGCTCCAGTCATCTTCTGGTCGCGGGATCTTTTCTATCGGATATGTCTTTGCAGCCTCAAATACGGTATCAAAGTTGGGTTCGACAAAATTGGTCTTGTCGCCGTTTTCCAAGTTCGCATATGTCATTTTGTTCTGGAATGCATATGCCAGCTCAACGTACCCTACTGCGTATTTGGTGTTTCGCGTAGCCCACGCCACTCCCTCGTTTCCTGCTGCGCCAAC
>CAZITM010000028.1:0-11787 GCA_964542205.1 uncultured Candidatus Nitrosotenuis sp. | reverse complement strand
CCTACTGGCCATGGAACGCTTTTGCCCTTTCCAACTGTTTTTTCCCACTCTTGGCTTACTTTGGAAAGATAGTCTGTAAAGACATAGGTGGTTCCAGAGCCGTCGGATCGCCTTGTGACAAGGATTGGCCTGTCAGGCAGTTTCAAATCTGGGTTTATCTCTTTGAGTTTTGGATCGTTCCATTTTTTGATCTTTCCAAGGTAAATGTCAGCCACAATTTCGCCTGTCATCTTGAGGCCGCTTTGTGGAACTTCGGGCAGATTATACGCAATGACAACAGAGCCGATTGCCTCCGGTATGTGCAATGTTCCCGGCGCAAGATCTTTTTCCTTTGTGGTAAGTGGTGCGTCAGATGCACCAAAGTTGACGGTTTTTTCAGTGTGCTGTTTTACTCCGCCACCGCTTCCAATTGACTGGTAGTTGAGATTTACATTTGGATAGATCTTGTTGTATTCTACCCTCCACGTATCAATTAATGGAAACGGGAATGTTGCGCCTGCTCCGTTTATCTGTATTTGCGTGTCAGACTTTGGTGGTTCTGGGCCCTGTGCCGCACTTGCAGATATTGGCACAAGTATTGCCATGACAAGTGCTAGACTAAGTGCTATTGATGCTTTTATCACAGATATGATAGATTTTTGTAATTATTTACAAATGGCCGACATAGATTACATTTTTTACGTAAACCGCCACAGACTATATAGTTGTGATTAATTAATAATCTGGAATTCGGCGTTGATGCCGTGATCTTTGTGCCAAACTATATAGTTTACATACTAGATCTTATGATACCAAATCAATAAGGAAACCTCTTTAGTATTTTGATATTCGATTTCAACTAATGATTCCACAAAAAATAACGTACACATCTGTTATTGCGGCTATCGCAATTGCATCAGTTGCTTTAGTGGTTGGTCTATCGCAAACGCAGTCCACAGTAGCTCAGTCAGCTCCTCTTGGCAACAACGTCTATGTCTTCGCAGAGGGCGTATATCCGCGAGCCACGTTTTCGTTCAGAGAGGCAGTGGTAGCATACGACTTTCAGGGATTTACGACTGTGAACAACCTCTTTAGCAACGTCGGCAGCTTTACAACAAAGCAGGTAGCACCGGAATTTACGCTGCAGAGGATTGTTGGCGAGACCCCGTATCTACACGAGGCAGTAGACCAGACGTACGAGTATGGCGGAAAGACTACCATGCAGGACTACCCCTACAAGCAGTTTGACGTAACGGTCGACTTTATCCAGGCAGGACAACCACTTAGGACCATAAAGTATGGCGATTGTTCCGTTACAAACTACAAGATCACTGCAGAGTTTGACAAGGAAGAAGGCTACACCACAGGTGGCAAGACAGGCTTTGCCATGCTGGAAACGTACACCTTTACTTGCGGCGGGTTCCAGCCAGTCAACGTTACGTATGAGTCACTCAACCACGCCGATCCATACAAGCCGTACATAGCCGCAAATCCGAACTATGCCAAATCAGGCTAAAAAATAATTTTTTTTCTTTTTTTATTTTTCAGTTATTACGTTGTGTATGGTTTCGTTGATAACGACTTCGATGATGTCGTTAGAGTACTCGGCCGTCCTTCGAATATCTTCCAAAATGAACTTGACTGCGGTGGAGTTTTTTGACTCCCTGATGTGGTGTGTCAGAGCTTTTTCCTTTTCTACTACGCCTACGATGTTGGACGCTATCTTTTCTGCTAAAATGTTGTCTCTTTTTGTCAGGGCCAAAATCGAGCTTTCAAAGCAGCTTACGGCCTCTGCACTCAGTGCCTCGATCTCCTTCATTGTTTTAGAATCAAGAGGATCCTTGAGAAACTTGATGCGCTTTGCAATCAGTGCGGCATGATCTGCTATTCGCTCAATTCTGGAGATGACGGTCCTATAGTTAAGACAGTCTGAAGGCTGCTTTAGGCCCACATCATAAAGCATGCCGGCATTTTGTATTGCCATGATCAGGGTTCGCATCGTATAGAGACTGAATCTGTCCACCTCGTCGTCCATGCGGATGACCTCGTCTGCATATTCGACGTCGAGTTTTTTGAGTGCCTCTATTGCCTCCTTGTGCATGTTTGCCGTCATCAAGTACATTCTTTTTATCGCCACCTCAAATGTCAGCTCTGGGAGTCTTGTGAGAATTTGTATTGTGATTGATTCGGAATCGGATTCTATTATTTCCGTTCCTATCATTGATTTGCGGACAAGATCCTTGATCAAACGCGAGTGTTCAGAAGGTATCTTGACTCCTCTTGAGGTTACCTGGATCGTCTTGTAACCCGATAGGTACAGCGCAATGATTTTGCGCCGGATTGACTCTTCGGAGTCTTTTTGGCCAATGGCAAAGATCGCCTTTTTTGATAGTTTTTCCATATCAAGGCTTGGAAACAACGTCATTGATCTGTTGGCGTTTTTTACTATGGTCATGTTGTCGCCATTTTTTATTCCAAGCTCATCTATCCATTTTTTTGGGAGTGAAATTGTATAGGTAGAGCCGCCGCTTATCTGTATTCGGCGGGTCTGCTTTGTGTCCTCTAGTGATTGCACTATTGACATTTAGATGACCTAGCTAAATACCGGTTTAGTCATTATACTATATTGATCAATATAGAACTACAGTTTCTCGGTAGAGTATGTACAGATCCTAGATAAAACAAAAACTAGGCACCAATAACATTGCTAAAAGAACAACGCAGCCGTACCAGCAGGATACCTGCAGACAAGATATTCAAAATTGCGGCTACTGCGGCCGGCGTATATGTACTGCTGATAATTGGCACAATGGTGTTTTACCTGTATGGGGAATCGCATGAAGTCTGGGAGCATGAAGGGCTAGATTTTCTGTTTGGCTCAGAATGGAATGCAGTAGAAGACAGGGAGGTGTTTGGAGCTGCACCATACGTCCTTGGCACACTTGTAACTGCAGGCCTTGCAATGATAATTGGCGTGCCACTAAGCATAGGTATTGCGATGTTTATCTCTCAGGCTCCAAAATTCCTCAGCAGTCCGCTGTCTCTTCTTGTAGATCTCCTTGCCGCAATACCTAGCATCATCTATGGCTTTTGGGGGCTCTTTGTCTTTAGGGAGTATCTTATCGATTGGATAGAGATGCCACTTCACAATACTTTTGGGGAGAGCATTTGGCTTTTTTCATCAGCTCCTTTTGGCCTTGATATCTTTAGCGCAAGCATAATCTTGGCAATAATGATCATTCCTACAATTTCTGCTGTATCAAGGGAGATAATGATGGCTGTGCCACACCAGCAAAAAGAAGCAGCATACATGCTTGGTGCAACAAAGTGGGAGATGTTTCGGCTCGCAATATTTCCATATGCAAAGACGGGTCTTATCGGCGCCGCTATTTTGGGATTGGGAAGGGCAGTCGGCGAGACAATGGCAGTAACAATGCTGATCGGTAATGCGACAGGGCCGAGCGCTTTTCCACAAACTCTCTTTCAGCCGGGGCAGACAATGTCTAGCATCATTGCAAATGAGTTCATTGAGGCGTCGCCTGCATCACTGCATCTGCCTGCACTAATTGGAATTGGCTTGGTTTTGCTACTTGTCGCCATTTGCATAAACATCGTTGCGCATCTTCTTGTTTCAAGAATGCTCAAGGTAAAGGAAGGGATTGTAAACGCATGATGGCATCATCTTCCCAGAAAAGGGCTGAGTACAGGGCGCTATTCAAGCACAACGTCAGAGGCCGGCTGATCATTGATAGAATAGTGCTTGGGATAGTTTTTGGCTGTGTTGTAGTTGCACTGGTTCCACTCGGAAGTATTTTGCTCGAGGTCTTTAAAAATGGCATTTCTGCACTGACAATCGAGTTTTTGACACAGCCACCGGGCGCCATAGGTTCTGGAGAAGGCGGAATTGGTCCTGCCATTCAGGGAACCATGATCATCATAGGCATGTCGAGCCTAATTGGCGTCCCAATTGGAATAATGTCAGGAATTTTTCTTGCAGAGTTTGGGGATAACAGGCTTGGAAGAACGGTTCGCTTTTTCAACGATGTATTTATGGAGTTTCCGTCAATCGTACTTGGGATTTTCGCGTTTTTGACAATAGTCCTCATACTTGGACACTTTTCGTTGTGGGCAGGGGCGTTTGCACTTTCTTTGATAATGTTCCCGATTGTGGCCAGAACCACAGAGGAATCGCTCAAGCTGGTCCCGATGACATATCGAGAGGCAGGCCTTGCACTGGGTCTGAAAAAATGGATAGTCACATTCAGGATAGTCATCTCGGCTGCAAAAAGCGGCATGTTGACAGGAATCTTGCTTGCGGTTGCAAGGATCGGAGGGGAGACTGCACCGCTAATCATGACAGTGCTTGGCAGTAGCCAGTTTTTTGCAGGGCTTGACTCTCCGATGGATGCCCTGCCGCTCCGAATATGGAGGCTGTCTTTGTTACCATATGACAGCGCTCAGCTCCAGGGTTGGGGGGCGGCGGTGGTACTCATAGTCATGATACTTGCGATCAACATCGGCGTCAGGTATTATTTTGCGGTAAGGGGTAGGCGAGGCAGCCTTGCATCCAGGATGTTCGGAGGCAGAAGAAATTGACTGTGGTTTTTGGACAGATTCAAGACAGCACGAGTGCAGACTTAGAAAAAAGCCAGACAGACGAAAAAAAATACAAGATGGTTGCAGAAAACGTCTCAGTATATTATAATGGGATACAGGCAATAAAAAACGTCACAATGAGGTTCAAGGAGCGCAGCGTCACTTCGTTGATAGGCCCCTCCGGCTGTGGTAAGACTACGTTTCTCCGCTGCCTCAATAGGATGCACGACATGACAAAAAACGCCAGAATCGAGGGGAGGATTTTGCTTGACGGCCAAGACCTCTACTCAAAGGATGTGGATCCCATATATCACAGGCGCAAAGTCGGCATGGTTTTCCAAAAGCCAAATCCCTTTCCTACAATGTCGATTTATGACAATGTCGCAGCAGGCCTGAAACTAAACGGCGTCAGAGACAAAAAAGTTCTAGACGAGATAGTCGAGGATTCGTTAAGAATGGCGTACATCTGGGACGAGGTAAAAGACGATCTGAAAAAACCAGCAATGGAGCTTTCCGGAGGCCAGCAACAACGAATTTGCATTGCACGCGCCCTTGCGATCCAGCCAGAGGTTCTCCTGATGGATGAGCCGGCATCTGCGCTGGATCCGATCGCGACCCAGAAGATCGAAGAAACAATCACAGAGCTTGCAAAAGAGTTCACAATAATCATAGTAACGCACAACATGCAGCAGGCGGTTCGGGTCTCCGACTATACTGCGTTTATGTACCTTGGAGACCTCATAGAATTTGACGAGACCAGAAAGTTGTTTACCCAGCCAAAAAATGAATTGACCGCCAAGTATGTTCAAGGACAGTTTGGTTAATGACTCGACTTATCGACCCGTCCCTCAGACAGCTCTCAACATTAATGTCAGAAATGGGGGATCTTGCAATCCAAAGTGTGATGCTTGCCATAGATTCCTACATTCACGGTAGAAACACGGCAACCCAAGTCCACGATATTTCAAATGAAATTACAAAAAAATACTTTCAGGCAGCCGATCTTACCTTTGATATTTTTCTAAAATATCAGCCAGTAGCAGATGATTTTAGACTGATACGATCATCCATTGAGATCTCTTATGGATTCACAAGGTTTGGACGGTATGCGTACGACATTATCCAAGTCAGAGATATTTTTGGCGACATTACAGAATGTGATAAAAGCTGGCTAATCGAGGTTGCTGATAAAGTAAAAACCATGATACAAGACGCCGTCATGTACTTTGCAGAATTAGACATTAGAAAGGCGCAAGCTATGCAACAAAACGAGGACTTTGTGGATAAGCTGTACAGAGAGCGTCTACCTATGCTGGTAAATTCAAACAACACAAAATGTGCTCTTGCAGAAGCTCTCGTCCTACGTTATCTTGAGCGCATAGCAGACCACGCCATGTTTATGAGCGATGCCATCAATTACATAGTTACGGGGAAGCACAAACTTACAAAACAATTTCTTGTCAAAGACGCATTAGATCAAAACTTTTCAAGCACATAATTCTAAGGAACTTCTTTGGTAGGACATTATTCGTATATAGAGTATGTACTTGACAGAGATCTATTTGGACAAAATCTTTAGTTTGAAGATTAATCGTATACAGTATGCCAGACGAGAGTTGCAGAAAGTGCGGCGGCGGTTTGATTGAATACGCTAGGCGCGTAGAACGTATAAAATTTCTTCTCAAAATGCGCAAAAAGTATGGTAATGTAGTACCGCATGATGGTCATGCAGACTGTTTCAAGTTTTTCGATTTTTCAAGGTTTTCGATGGCAGTTTGACTCGGGCAATCATGTCATCAAATATTTTATTAAACCGATCCAGAAATAGAATGAGGTAAAAATGGAAATATTTGTTCTAAGACATGGTGATGCGAACGTCATAACAAAAAAACTGCTTGATGACTCCAAACGAACACTTTCAGATAAAGGTGTCAAAGAGATCGAAGATGTCTCTGAATTATTTTCCAAGTTGGACATGAAATTTGATTATATTTACTCCAGTCCTCTAAAGCGAGCAAGACAGAGTGCTGAGATCTTACTGCGCAGCCAGAAAAAATCCAAATTAGTTGAGCTAAATGAACTAAAACCAGAAGGAACGCCAGAAACAATTAGCGATAAATTATCTGAACAAAAGGAAGAATCATCAGTTATAATTATAGGCCACAATCCACTTCTCATTGACTTCATTAGTTACGTTACAGCCTCAGAGCATTGTCACTTGTCTTTGAAAACTGGTGGCATTGCAAAAATTAAAACCACTTCAATGAAACCGCGGCTAAGCGGCAATCTAGAACTGTTGCTGACACCAAAATTGATAAGAAAAGTCCGCAAATGAGTCATCTTTTGTTCAGTTTGCACAGATAAGAACCCAATATGGTTGAAGGAACACAATAAAAATGCAAAAAATTTCAGTAATTGACTTGGGATCGAATTCCGTAAAGCTCGTTAATTTCAACGTAAATCCGGACAATTCCTACCACGCATACCAACATGAATCTGTAACTGTAAGACTTGGTGAAGGTTTAACCGAGACTGGGAACCTAAAAGCGGAGCCAATAAAACGCACAATAAACGCACTCAGACTTTTTTCTGACATAATCAACATCCAATCAATAAAACATGTCTTGCCAGTAGCCACCAGCGCAGTAAGAGATGCCATAAACAAAATCGAGTTTCTAGAAAGGATTTACTTTGAGACTGGTTTTAAATTCAGGATTCTTAGCGAAGAAGAAGAAGCACTCTATTCATATGCGGGAGCAACAAGATCATTAGGCCTACCAACAGTCTTGTTTTTCGATATAGGTGGAGGAAGTCTTGAGATAATATCTGCAACCCAGTTTAAAATTAAAAAAATCATTTCGCTGCCTTTAGGTACTTTGCGTTTGATGCAGATGTTTGCTGATGAAGAAGGAGTGATTTCAAAAGATTCACTTGGTAAAATGAAATCTCATATAACAGAGCGTCTTCCATCCAAAAAAGAGCTCCAGCTTGGTAATGACTGTGTTTTGGTTGGAGTTGGCGGAACATTACGTGCAATAGCCAAATACCATCAGGATATGACAAATTATCCTTTAAGCAAGATTCATAACTATAAAATATCTGCAAAAGCAATCCATTCAATCAGCTCTAAATTTGTATTGTTAAAGCCAGAAAAAATCGTCAAAATTGGTTCAATTAACAGCAATAGGGCAAAGACCATTGCAGCAGGTTCATGTGTAATTGATTTGCTAATGGAAAAACTTGGCTTTGACGAAATTATAGTTAGCGCACAGGGACTACGTGAGGGAACATTATCGTTATCATTAGAATATCCGAAAGAATTTTCGGTAGGCAGAATTACGCAAGAGCATATTGAAAATTCAATACAGTATTCAAATGAACCAGACGTGATCCCTCAACATTTAGAAGATGTTGTAAGGTTTATGGTTTCCACTGGTTTTATTGATGAAAGAGATCGATTAATTTTGGCACACTCCTTAAGGCAATATTCTCACAGTGCCAACTTTCGAAACATTACAAACTTTCTTGAAGTTGGGATGGATGCCGACAGTCATCTAAATCACCGAGACCAGCTTGTTTCCGTACTTTCTATAATTCATACAAAGAAGAAAAAACAACTGGAAAAAATTTTTAGTAAATTTAATTCCGTTTTACAACAGTCCGATAGAAAATCGATCAAAAAGATTTCTGTTCTTATTTTATTGTCTGATGTGCTAAGCAAATCTGATGCAAAGATAAAAGCAAAAATGCACGATAACAAGTTGTTAAAAATGAAGATTTACCCCAAGGGCAAATTTCCAAGCATGTTGTTTGAGGAAGTGTGTGGTAAGTTAGCCGAAGTTCTCAATGTAGATATTTCTTATTCGATAATTTATAATTCGAAAAATTCAATTTCAAACACCATAGAAGCCTAGTAAGTTACGTAATATCCATAGATAAGATATAGATAAGACTGCCGACAACTGGCTTTGTCTTAACTTATGGTGGTATTAAAATTAAAGAACAAAAAACTCCCAATTCCTGGAAAACTAATTGTGGTTGAAGGAATTGATGGTTCTGGAAAATCAACGCAGATACGGCTATTAGAGAAATGGTTGCGCTACAACGGATATCGTGTATTTTTGACGGAATGGAACTCTTCTGCAATCGTAAAGGAAATAACCTCAAAAGGCAAAAAAAAGGCAAAGCTAACTCCCACCACTTTTAGTCTTTTACACGCAACCGACTTTGCCGACAGGTATGAAAGAAACATTCTACCTTTACTTCGTGCTGGCTATTTTGTCCTTGCTGACAGGTATATCTACACAGCATACGCGCGTGATGTAACGAGAGGCTGTAGCCAAGAATGGGTAAGAAAGGTTTACAGTTTTGCCATAACACCAGACATTATCTTCTATTTTCGAACTCCAATAGACGTTGCAATCGACAGAATACTGACCGGAAGACCACATCTCAAGTATTATGAAGCAGGCATGGACTTGAATCTTAGCAATGACCCCTATGATAGTTATCGCATTTTTCAAAGCAGAATAATTGAACAGTATGAATCAATGGTAGAACCAGAAGACTTTACAATAGTTGATGCCACACTTGGCATTGAAGAGCAGCAAAACTTCATGAGAGAAAAGATGTTACCGCTTTTGCCAAAAAAACCGCAAAAACAAACAATCGAGCTGAAAAATAATGAGAGCACGACAAAAAAGTAAGAGTTGTGTCAGATGGTACGGCAAAGGGATACCATACCTGCACAACATTGATGCCAAAGGCAAGCTAATTGTAATAGAAGGTCCAGATTCATCTGGAAGAAGTACGCAAATATCGTTGCTAACAACGCAGCTTGAAGCAGACGGTCATGCAGTCCTAAACACAGGATTGAAGCGTTCTGAGCTTGTCGGGGAGGGGATTCTTGAAGCAAAAAGAAACGCTGCGCTTGGGAAAAAAACACTGGCTTTGTTTTACGCCGCGGATTTTGCTGACCAGCTGGAACAAAAGATCATACCAGCATTAGAGGCAGGGTACATAGTGCTTGCAGATAGGTACACCTACACTCTTATGGCAAGAAATACCGTAAGAGGAATTCCAAGAAAATGGTCGCATGATCTTTATGGGTTTGCTCTTGTGCCCAGTCTAGTGTATTATCTCAATGTAGACCCTTATACGCTGGTGCACCGTGTTTTTGAAAAAAATTCTTCTCTGGATTACTACGAATCTGGTGCAGACATAGGTCTTTCTGATGACATGTTTGAGTCATTTATATTATACCAGCAAAAGATTGCAAAGGAATTTCAAACAATGCAAAAGACGTATGGTCTAGTACCTATAGACGGCAACCAGACCATCGAAGAGATCAACTACGATTTGAAGAAACGAATAGATGCATTTCTCAAAGATAAAGAATGACAACATACCAGCTTGAACCAAAAGACTATTACGATACTCTAGATCATATTGTACAAAAGGCAGAAAATAGACTGAAAAAGTATCTACAAGATCCCAATCAGGAAAATGTACATGATGTGAGAACCGCCATACGGAGACTAGAAGCTGCATGGAATGTCTTGCCAAAAAAGATCAGGCGAAAGCCGAAAGTTGAACGATTTGTTCGCACATACAGAAAGTTTTTCAAAATAAACAACACTATTCGTGATTTTGATATTATACAACAAAGGCTTGCTTCCCATGCCGAAGTTCCTAAAGAAATTAAAAAAATGATTGACGAAAAAAGGAATCACCATCTATACATGGCACAGAAACAGGCAAAGAAGGCCCATAAATTCAAGTTTCCAAAAATTACTGCAAAAGATTTTTTATCCGCAAAATTAGAGAGAAGATTTAGAAAAAAATCGATACAACTAATTAATAATATACAGTCTTTGATTCCAATCGTTATAAGTGATGAAAAAAAGATAGTTGAATTGCACCAATTGCGAAAAGATTGTAAAAAATTACGCTACATCCTTGAGATTACCCCCAATTCAGAATCTGCTACCTTTGTTACAAAGCTAAAAGAAATGCAGGATCTTCTTGGTGCTATTCATGATTGCGATATAACAATAAACTTTCTACAAAAAATAGCCACAAAGATTGATAACGCGGAGAAGTTTTTAAAAAAAGAATCAAAAGCAAGGGCTTTGTTGTATGCAAACTTTGTTGCAAATTACAAATCTTCAGAACAAGAAGAAAAATCATCCACACCTAAATTGTGAATGCTTTCTAAATTTTAGGCGCTAATTAATTTTAAGATTTTTTCAGTCTTGTGATATACACAAACGGGTGAATTATTGGCGTTTTTGATTATTCTGATTAGTTATCATTGCATTGAACATCGTAGAACATGAATCAAAGCTCCATTTGTTTTTTAGGTGAAAGAGAGATGTTTTGTTCTTGTAAAAAACAAAATTGGCCTATATCGTAACGGGAAAGCAAAGCTTTCGGACCACTCCGTAGCCGGCAGTACATGCTGAGTTTTTCTTTGGACTATATATCGTAAGGGATCTATGTTGGCCAAAGTCATTAGTTTTTCCTGTACATACTAGCACATGCCAGATGAGAGCTGCAGAAAGTGCGGCGGCGGTCTGATAGACTATGCGCGGTGCACAGAATGCAAAGGAATTCTTTTTAGAATGTGCAAAAGATGCTGCAATGTAATTCCACAGAATAATCACATAGGTTGCTTTCAGACTGGTTTTTCTCACAGTGTCACAAGTTAGAGCAGTCTAAGAATTAACAGCAGTCTGATGGAAAATATGCCGCCACGGTACTATTTTGGATTCGCTTTCATGTGCACAAAAATTATCTAGTTTTTCACGCTCATGAACCCGGTGTTTCTTGTCATGTGTCAGGGTATAGTTGTCACTCAAGCTCTACACATTGTGCTCTGTGGATTTGAAAGACAATCAGAATATTCTGATACTGTACAAAACACTTGCATGCATTGGAAGATCAGGAACAGATTTTGTATCACACATACAGGGCCGAGTAATGGGGCGTATTATTATAACAACAAATATTGCAATACAATGTTTTTCTGATTATTTAGGAATCAATTGACAGTCCTGCACAGCTAAATAGTGTTCTGTCTCTGATCTCTGATTGCCATTTTCCATGGAATTTGTATGTAAGAAGATTCTCATCATAATATGAAACATAATCAGAGACATGACATTCATGGTATTTCCAAAGCTGTAGCGTATCTTCAGAACCAGTTTTAAT
>CAZITM010000027.1:0-18565 GCA_964542205.1 uncultured Candidatus Nitrosotenuis sp. | reverse complement strand
CAGCCGGATACTAGCTGAAGGTGTTGGAGAGGTTCAGGATTTAGTCAACAGAGCACCAGTTATGATAAGATTTTTTAGTGTTTGATTTTTGGGTACCACATTGAGCAAGGTAAAAGACGAGTCTTTAGCAGATCAAGGCAGGCTTTCATACGAATGGGCAAAAAACCACATGCCGATTCTTGATAACACCATAAACCGACTAAAAAAATCACAACCGTTCAAAGGAATTACACTTGGGTTCTGTCTCCACATTACAAAAGAAACCTCGGTTCTTTTGATGGGTGCAAAGGCACTTGGCGCAAACGTTGCGGCGTGTGCTGGAAACCCGCTCACCACACAGGACGACATTGCGGCCTTTTTGGCGTCGGAGGGAATCCACATTTATGCGTGGAACGGCGAGACAAACGACGAATATGACTGGTGCATCGAGCAAGTCTTGGATCACAAGCCGCTCATCGTTACAGATGATGGCGCAGACATGAACGTCAAACTACATTTTGATAAAAAATACAAAAACTTGAGGATCCTCGGCTCGACTGAGGAGACAACGGCCGGCGTCAACAGAATAATGGCAATGTACAAAAAAGGAAAGCTCCGCTATCCGGTTATACTGGTAAACGAGGCATATACGAAACACATGTTTGATAATAGATATGGTACAGGCCAGTCCACAATTGACGGGTTCCTGCGTGCAATGAACTTGCTTTTTGCATCAAAGCGCGTAGTGGTAGCTGGCTATGGCTGGGTAGGAAAGGGGGTCGCAGCCAGAAGCCACGGCATGGGCTCCAAAGTGATTGTTACCGAGGTCGACCCGGTAAAGGCACTTGAGGCCCACATGGACGGCTTTGAGGTGATGACCATGGCTGAAGCCGCTAAAATTGGCGATATTTTCATCACATGCACGGGAATGCGCGATATCATCACAAAAGAGCACATACTCAAAATGAAGGACGGCGCAGTCATGGGAAACGTGGGCCACTTTGATGTTGAAATCGATTCCGAGTTTTTGCTAAACCATTCCAAGTCTGTCAGGGAGGTGAGGCCAAACCTTGATGAATGCGTACTCCAAAACGGCAAAAAAGTGTACCTTGTCGGCAAGGGAAGGCTTGCAAACCTTGTTGCCGCGGAGGGACATCCACCAGAGGTGATGGCACAGTCTTTCTCAAACCAGATACTGTCAATTTTGTACATTCTCAAAAACCACAAACAAATTGGCAATAAAGTAATCACAGTGCCGCCTGAAATCGACACACAGGTAGCAATTGACGCACTGGGGGCGTTTGGCGTAAAAATAGACAGACTGTCAAAAAAACAGATTGCATATCGAGAGAACTGGTAAAGCTTCTTAAGCTGTACGCGTGAAATCCATCTGTTGAGATCAAAGGCTATCATAACAAGCGCACTCCCATACGCAAACGGCGAAATCCATCTTGGACACGTAGCATCCACATACCTCCCAGCAGACGTGACTACACGATTCCTAAAGATGAACGGAGTTGAGGCCTATTACATATGTGCATCGGACGATTTTGGCACGCCGATTCTTATCCAGGCAGAAAAAGAAAAGAAAACACCCCGGGACTATGTGGCATACTGGAACAGGCGCGACTTTGAGGATTTTTCTGCATTTGACATTGGCTTTGATTTTTTTTATCGTACAAGCTCGCCTGAGAATGTAGAGTTTGTCAGGTATGTCTTTAACAAGCTAAAAAAAAATGGGCACATTTACGAATCTGAGATAATCCAGTTTTACTGCAAAAATGACAACAAATTCCTGCCGGACCGGTATGTTGTAGGAACATGTCCGTACTGTAAGGCTCAAGACCAGTACTCTGATCTGTGCGAAAAGTGCGGGCGCGTTCCTGAGGAGATTGAAAACCCAAAATGCGCGATCTGCGGCGCCATCCCGACAAAGGAAAAGACGACACATTATTTTTTCAGGCTCAAGAACTTTGGCGATAAA
Source organism: uncultured Candidatus Nitrosotenuis sp. (assembly GCA_964542205.1). GTDB lineage: Archaea > Thermoproteota > Nitrososphaeria > Nitrososphaerales > Nitrosopumilaceae > Nitrosotenuis. Next base: position 16,602 of record CAZITM010000027.1, on the reverse strand, counting down.
CTGACAAAATGGCTTGAGGAAAACCAAGGGCTGCAAAAGGACGTAAAAAAATACGTCCAAAACTGGATTGCCGGCGGCCTGGTGGATTGGGACATAACCCGCGACATAACATGGGGCGTTCCAATCCCTGGCGACGAATCCAAGGTGTTTTATGGATGGTTTGATAACCACCTGGCGTACATATCCACGGCAGTAAAGCTGTTGACCGACAAGGGAAAAAACGGAAAGGAGTTTTGGAACTCGGCTGACATTTATCATTTTATTGGAAAAGACATCGTGTACCATCACTATTTGTTCCTGCCTGCGATGCGGCTTGGCATTGACGAAGAATACAAGCTTCCGGATTTTATTCCTACGCGCGGACACCTGACGCTCCAGTCAAAAAAGATCTCAAAGAGCAGGAACTGGTACATAGGCCTAAAGGAATTCCTTGGGTACTATCCTGCTGACTATCTCAGATACTACCTGATATCGATAAACCCGTACTCGCAGGACGATCTGAACTTTGACTGGGACGATTTTGCCACTAGGATTAACTCGGAGCTTATTGGAAACCTTGGAAATCTGGTTAACCGCGCACTTGGGTTTACAAAAAAGACATTTGGCGGTGTGGTGCCGGCACCTGATGCATATGACGAAAAGGACAAAGAAGCCGAAGGAAAAATCAAAGGCCTTGCCTCTGAACTTTTTGCGCTGCTGGAGCAAAACCACCTGGATAGAGCGCTAAAGAAACTGATGGAATTTTCCACATACTTTAACCAATACTTCCAGCACAAAGAGCCGTGGAAGAACGGGTTTGGAACCAAGACGTGCGTGTACCTGTCGGTAAACGCGGTGCGTTCCATATCAATTGCATTGTATCCGTTTCTGCCAAGGTCTGCAGAAAAAATCTGGCAGCAGCTTGGGCTGCCGGGTAAAGTGACCGACAATGCCTGGCAGTCGATTTCCGAAATTTTGCTAAAGCCAGAGCAGAAACTGGGCGAGATATATCCGCTATTTGCAAGGGTGGAAGAAGCCGACATCAAAAAACACAAAGAAAAATTTGAAGCAAAATAAGAGAATTCCAAGAATTTCAACCCGGGGTTTTTACGACCTTTCGTCTGGCAAGACACTAAAGAAAAAGCCGTACGACCTTTATCCAAAAAAGTTCTTTGAAGAACTTGGGGGCTATTCGGAATTTACAATAATGGTTCATGGACTACGTAACAACAAATCTGGTGCACTTGAAAAGTTTAGAATTGCAAAAAAACGCCTCGGACAACTTGGTTACAAGTATCCAATTGTGGGGTTCAGCTATGATTCCAATGTAAAAGGAGCTCAATACAAATCTCGTGAACACAAGACAACAAAAATTGGAAGGCTGATTGCAAGAAAAAACGGCAAAAATCTTGCATGCTTTATTATTAATTTCAAGAACAAATTTCCACACGTAAGGATAAACTTGATGGGGCACTCATTAGGAACTGAAGTAATATTGTACGCTTTATACCGACTTGCTAATAAACGAAAGATAATCAATCAAATACACTTCTTTGGCAGCTCCGTCCCAATCAGTGCTATGTGCACAAAAAAATTCAACACGATTCTCAAAAGAACAGTAATCAAGAACCTATCAAATTATTATGCACCAAATGATCAGGTGTTAAGATCTGCTCATCAAAGTGGAATCATTAAAAACCCTGCAGGTTATCAAGGTTTAGCTAGCATGACGCCTCCAAAGATTGTTGATAAAAAAGTCTCGCCAAAAAGTCATCGATTCGCTAATTACATATCACAAATTACTTCATTCCGATGACTTTGTGCTCACACTCTGTTTGAAGTGTGTTGTTCGATGTAGGGTCGTAAAACCAAGTTTAGCTAACCTCTCATCAGATTTCGTTTTTACATGAATTACTGAACCATCAGACGATTTTAGGAATAATCTTAAATCTGTCTTTTGACGACATTTGATGTCTGATGCCTTCGCTCCATATTTCATCTGCATGACTAGTGCTGCGCAAGCTTTGCCTCTTGGAATGCCGACGAGTTTTTCCATGACTCATTGAACAAATCAAGGCACCACTCGTGGAATGATTCTGACGTACCGTAAAACATCTTACTCATGTCTGGCTCTCCATCATTTGTTGGGAAGCTTATGCCGGCCTCTTTCTCATTTAACACTACAGCTATCCTGGCGCTTTTTTGCATTTTTCGTTCAAGTGTTCCTGCCTTTACGTGTTTGGTAAAGTCGAACTTGGAAAGAAGATCTTGCCTCTCCTTTGAAATGACTGCAGTATCTGAGAAAATGGAAGAAATCTTGACTCTTTGTTTCAGCTTTGATTCCAAGGTGCCTAGCAATTTTTCGTTATACGGTATTTCAATCAGAATGTTTCGGATGTATTCCTCGGCATTTTTGTAAATGTTCTCCCACTGCTCCATGACTTTGACATATCCTGATATCAGGTCGGATCCTGCAAGCGCCCCTATCCTTTGAATATATTTTGGGGCAAGGCCTGAAAAATCATGGGCCTCAAAGTATTTTTTGTTTTTTGACATGAATTCTATGGTTGGTATCTGCGCACAAACTGTCTTGCCATATAGCGTGAGGCCATAGTTTCCATCGGGGTCTTTTATGACGAGTCCTGCCTTTTGCAGCCTGCCAAAGTTTCGGTGTAGCTCGGCCGCCGTGGCATCCAGGCGCCTTGCCATGCCTGATAGGTTCATTTTTTCCTTGCTTAGGTTTAGGAGTATGCTTAGGCGTTGCTCGCTTGCCACCTCCAAGAACTCGTTGGCAACCTCTTCTGAGTCACTCACAAGGTATAATCAAATAGAGCGAATGTAAAGTTTTACTCTTAGGACTCTGGCCAATTACCGTCGCAGCGATAGCAAAGACCCCGCAAGCCCCCATACCGCCTATCTTCAATTATTATGGCTTCTGAGTAGCCACATGCCTGACACCTTGTATGTGGTAGTTTCTCCATGTATTGGTATTGGCAAACAGACATAACAATCTGTATTAAAATCGGAGCTAAATCTTTGACGGTCTAGCTAATGCGTAGGCGTACGCTATATTCTAAATATGCCTTAGATGCGTTGTTTTTGAATGAAGTCTGTAAATTTTGTCGTTCTGGGAGACCAGTCCATTGCTGCCCAGTTTGGAAAAAAAGGAACAGCAACCGACATGACAATGTATGACAGAAAGGAGTCTGGCGTAATCAGAACTTATACCGTCCCAAACGGATTTCCTGAAAAAATCCAACCACTCCTGCAGACGATCAATCTGGCAGAATATGTTATTTTTCACGTAGACAAGCTGGACAAGTTCACAGGGGAGCAGATCATCGCACTTGACATGCTCAAAAAAACACATGGAATGATCTCTCACAGCTACGACGTTGACGAAAACACGCTTGACACCATGATAAAAAACACGGTTCTGTCAAACTATGCAAAAGTCGAGCCAGACAAAATCAAAGAAGAATCAGACAAGCTAGATCAAATTTCAAAAGAAGGCAGTGCCCGAGTCGTAATTGATCATTGCTTTGACGTCAAGGGTGTGGGGACGGTAATTTTGGGAAAAGTCGAGCAAGGCAAAATAAAACAGTACGATACCCTCAAACTGCTTCCTGCGGGAATAGATGTCCTGATAAAATCAATCCAGATGCACGATGACCCGGTAGAGGAGGCAGTGTCTCCTGGGCGAGTCGGCCTTGCAGTAAAAGGCGTTGGGCCAGATCAAGTGAGCCGCGGAGACATGCTGTGTGCTCCAGGAGCAGAGCAAATCTCAACACAAGTCGAGCTAGACTTTACAAAAAACCCCTTTTACAAAGGCGAGATTGCACAAAACCAAATGTGCCTCATAAACGTCGGGCTACAGATCAAGCCGGCAAAATTCGCATCGGTTAATCCCCTAAAGCTGGTGCTTGAAAAACCACTTGTCCACAACAAGGGGGACATTTGCGTGATCCTAAAACCAGAGTCCCAGGCCATTCGTCTTCTTGGACACGGCATAATCAAATAACTATGAAACCATTGCGAGCCTGCCCTATTTGCCCAAAGTGCGGCTCTAAGAAATTTGAAAGACTGGACACCGGCGATATGCGAGTCAGGTGTCGCTCCTGCGGAAAAATCATCTCGATCTGATCTCGATGGTTTTTATTTCCAATTATTTGAAGCCTAAAGCATGGCAAAGACGTGGAAGGACTCTGATATCAGCCTAGACCCGATTAAGGATCAGACAATCGCAATTATCGGTTATGGAATACAAGGAGATGCACAGGCAAACAACCTCAAAGATTCTGGCCTAAAGGTAATAGTCGGACTAAAAGAAGGAAGCCCGACATGGAACAAGGCCAAAAAAGACGGCCATGCAGTAATGTCGGTATCTGAGGCTACCAAAAAGGGCGACATCGTGCACGTTTTGATTCCTGACATGATCCAGGCCAAGGTCTATCGCGAAGAAATTGGACCAAACCTCTCAAAGGGAAAAGCTCTCTCGTTTTCACACGCCGCGGCAATCCACTGGGAGTGGATAAAGGCGCCAGATGACGTCGACGTCATAATGGTCGCTCCAAAGGGGCCTGGCTCCAAGGTACGCGAGACCTACCTTGACGGATTCGGAACGCCCGCAATCGTTGCAGTATACCAGGACAAGACGGGAAAAGCATGGGATAGGATTTTGGCAATGGGAAAGGGAATAGGCTCTGCACGTGCAGGGCTGATCCAGACCACTTTCAAAGAAGAGGTAGAAACTGACTGGTTTGGCGAGCAAGCGGATCTCTGCGGTGGATGCGCATCAATGATAGTTAATGCATTTGAGACTCTGGTCGAGGCAGGCTACCAGCCGGAAATTGCATACTTTGAGGTATTGCACGAGCTCAAGCTGATAGTGGATATGATTCAAAGATACGGAATAAACGGTATGTGGAGACGAGTCAGCGAGACTGCAAGATATGGTGGCCTGACAAGGGGTCCGATGGTAATGGACAAAGACGTCAAAGAAAAGATGAAAAAAGTATTGCAAATGATCCAAGACGGGACATTTAACGAGGAGTGGATTTCAGAATACCAAAAAAGCGGCAAAAACGCGTTTGACAGATACATGAAACAGCTGGAATCTCACCAAATAGAACAAGTCGGTCGACAAATGCGAAAAATGATGTGGCCAGACTCTAAAGAGTGACTAGATCTTTCTTAGCTTTGCGACGCCGGAGTTGATGTGATCAATTATTGATGACAGCGGCGAGCCAGGGCCAAACACCTTGGAGACCCCTGCATTTTCCAACCCTTTTTTGTCTTCTTCTGGAATGACTCCGCCACCAACTACAAGAACGTCTTTGAGGCCTTTTTTTTGTAGCTCTTTTACGACCCGAGGAAACAAGGTGTTGTGCGCGCCATTGAGGAGACTTAGGGCTACCGCGTCGACGTCTTCATCCTCAGCTATCTGAGCTACTCTTTCAGGCGTGGCAAAAAGGCCGGAGTAAATGACTTCCATGCCCGCATCTCGAAATGCCCTGCACAAAACAAGTGCACCCCTGTCGTGGCCATCAAGACCCAGCTTGGCAACCAAAATCTTGACTCGCCTCGATGCCAGTTTTTGCTTCATTTAGCTTGTATACCTAGATCCGTATTTTAAAACTTCTTCTGTCATCGCAGCCTGCCTTCTGAAAATGACTTTAATCTGTCAAGCTCGTACAGTATCTGGTCTCGAATCCTTTCAAGCTCAGCAATTCTTTCCTTTAGGGAATGCAATGTAATCCGTTCTTGGGGAAACAGTGATTCAGAGAACTCGGAGCTCGGACTTTTATTTTTCTTAATCCATCTGTCAAGGCCGTCTGGATTATTCATGTGGTAAAGACTATGCCCTAAAGATAAAACCGATCTGAAGCATCGACAGCTACTGACAAGCTAAGACGGAGCTTACTATACTGCCTTTGAAAATACACATAAACCCATTCAAATCACCGACATACGTGCAAGTCCGTCCGGTACACTATGATCTGACATTTGAGCCGAATTTTAATGACTTTACGTTTTTGGGCAGGGAGATAATCGACGTAAAAATATCAAAACCGACAAGCGTCATAACACTGCATGCCGCCGAGCTAAAAATAAAGGAATGCCACATCGTGTGGGGGGCACAAAATCTAAGTACAAAAACAAGCCTTGATGAAAAAAACGAAACAATGAAGATATTTCTTCCAAAAAAGATTGCCGGCAAGGCAAAAATCGTAGTGGGTTTTACCGGAATTCTAAATAATCGTCTTGTTGGATTTTACCGAAGTCAGTATCTTGACAAGCAAAAAAAGATGAAATTTCTTGCCACCACCCAGTTTGAGGCAGCAGATGCACGGAGAGCATTTCCGTGCTGGGATGAGCCTGCGGCAAAGGCAACGTTTGACGTTACATTGGTTACTGACAAAAACCATACTGCCATATCTAACACAAACATCACATCAAAGAAAAAGATTGGCAAAAAAATCCAATACAAATTTGCAAGAACGCCGATAATGTCCACATATCTTCTGTATATGGGTGTGGGTGAATTCGAATCAATCTCGAGCCGAATTGGGAAAACCACCATTCGAATAGTCGCCACAAAAGGCAACAGCTCAAAAGGCAGATTTTCCTTAGACATCTGCAAAAAACTCCTCAAGGCATACGAAGACTATTTTGGGATAAAATACCCGCTGCCAAAGCTCGACCTTATAGCGATTCCAGACTTTGCGTCGGGCGCTATGGAAAACTGGGGCGCAATTACATTTAGAGAAACAATTCTCCTGTATGACCCAAAGACATCGTCGACTCAGACAAAGCAGCACATTGCCGAAGTGGTGTCCCACGAGCTGGCACACCAGTGGTTTGGAAATCTGGTAACTATGGAGTGGTGGAACGATCTCTGGCTCAATGAAAGCTTCGCGACGTTTATGGCGACAAAATTTGTCGACAAGTTCTACCCAGAGTGGAAGCTATGGGACCAGTTCCTAGACGACACGATGAACACTGCAATGGCACTTGACGCACTGCACTCCTCGCACCCAATCGATGTCAAAGTAAAGAGCCCATCTGAAATTCGGGAAATATTTGACGCCATATCGTATGACAAGGGCGGCTGCGTCCTGAGGATGCTTGAAAGTTTTGTCACAGAAAAAGCGTTTCGTGCGGGGCTACGATCCTACCTCAAAAAGTTTTCGTACAAAAACGCAAGAGGTGATCATCTCTGGAATGAGATAGGCAAGGCAGCAAGGATGCCTGTCAGAAAAATGGTAAACTCATGGCTAAAACAGGTCGGATTTCCCCTCGTTGAAGCGCAAAAACAAGATTCGAGGTTAGTCATAGCACAAAAAAGATTTGTCCATGAAAAGAAAGGAAAAGAAAACGCGGTCTGGCATGTCCCACTTTCAATTAGTCAGGACAGCAAAGTCATCCAAAAGCTGGTAACAAAACCACGAGATACCATGCCAATAAAGGACTCGCCGCTAATAGTGAACTCTGGACGAACGGGTTTCTACAGAGTCAAGTATTCCCAAGACCTGCTTTGTGATCTAGGGCAACTCGTTTCGGAAAAAACCATCCCACATGTAGACAGGTGGGCGATCCAAAATGATCTTTTTGCATTGTGCGTAGCAGGCGATGAGCGCATGAAAAACTATCTTAGCTTTACAAGCAATTATGAAAACGAAGACGACTATATCACACAATCAAACATCGCAGGAAATCTGTATTTTTTGTACAGTAAAACGAGAGACGAGCCATTTTCTTATGAGATCAAAGATGTAGTGCATAGGTTTTTGAGAACGATTTATTCGAATCTTGGCTGGGACGCAAAAAAAGGCGAGCCGCACACAAACGCTCTACTGCGAAGCTTTGTTTTGGGCGCACTGGGAAGACTAGACGACGATGAAATAATTTCTGAGGCAAACAAAAGATTTGCAGCATATTTGAAAGATCCATCATCGCTTAATCCTGACATACAGGAGGCAGTTTTTTCAATCGCTGCATGGAGTGGGGACGCTGGAACTTACAACAAACTGCTCTGTCTGTACAAAAAAGTCCAGACCCAAGAAGAAAAGATCCGCTTTCTGGGGGCACTGTGCAACTTTAAAGACGCAACCCTTTTGAAAAAGGCATTAGACTTTTCGCAGACAAAGCAAGTGCGCTCACAAAACATGCATGTGCCGATAATGAAAACAGCCGCAAATCCGTACGGAAAGGAAATTCTCTGGCCATGGCTAAAAAAGAACTGGAAATCCCTTCGAAAAAAGGTCGGCCCTGGAAGCCCACTTCTTAACAGAATAGTTGCAAGTATTTCGTCAGTGACAGATGCATCCATGGAAAAACAAATACGACAGTTCTTTAAGGTAAACCAGACCCCTGGAACGGAAATGACGCTGGAGCAGACCATAGAAAGAATAAGAATCCACTCCGCACTGGTCCAAAGAATGCGGCAAGAATTCTCATGAACAAAAAAATCACACTTGCCGTAATCTGTACAATAATTGCACTTGGAATCGGAGTATCTATAGTCCAAAACATGCAAGAATCGGAAAAATACTCAAAGGTGTTTTATCTGGACGCGACCTTTTACCAAGACAAAAACTATGTGCAGATAACATTTGACGACAGTTCCAAAAAAACGACAAACATAGTTCTTGAGGTACTTGGCATGCGAGAATCATACCAAAAGACCTTTTCGGGCTCGCACTTTGAAATCAATGTTCCCTTTGAGAGTGTTCCACAGTATGGGTGGAAGACGATGCCAATAACTCTGGTAGTGGAACACTCGGAATTTGGCAAAATCGGACTAAAAACCGAGGTTCATAATCAAGGCGAGCCGCCAAACAAAATTATCTTTAGCAAGCTATGATCATCCCAACAAGAATTTATTGAAGCAAATTAGTGTAAAATCTGCTTTGGATCTTTTGGCGGAACTAAAAAAGGGAAAACGCGGAGCAATTGCCAAAGTAATATCGATAATCGAAAACGACGAAACCCAAGCTCGGAAGATAATTAAAAAAATCTTCAAAAAATCTGGCAACTCAATCGTGATTGGAATAACAGGTCCTGCGGGGGCAGGGAAAAGCTCGCTTATCAACAAGACCTCGCTTGCACTGAAAAAACTAGGGTTCAAGGCCGCAGTCCTGGCCGTTGACCCAACTAGCCACATTACCGGGGGGGCGATTCTTGGCGATCGGGTGCGGATGACTGAGTCGACTGATTCTGGAACCTACATCCGAAGCGTGGCATCACGCGGCTCAACAGGCGCAATATCCCGCTCCATTCGAAACAGCATCCGGGTGCTGGAATATGCCGGCTTTAATCCAATAATAATCGAAAGCGTCGGCGCAGGCCAGACCGAAGTCGAAATAGCAAACATCGCAGACATCACAGTAGTCGTCTTTAACCCACACACCGGTGACAGCATACAAACCATAAAAGCAGGAATTACCGAAATAGGGGACATCTATCTTGTAAACAAAAGCGACCTTGATGGGGCCGCACAGTTGTTTGACTCGGTAAAAGAGTTCATAGGCATGACGGAAAAAAACCCGATAATACTGCAGACTTCTGCCACAAAAAACAAGGGGATCGACGAGTTTGCAAAAAAACTAAAGGAACTGATGGCACTGAAGAAAAAACACAAAACAGAACTGGACAAACGACGTCTAGAATCTGAGCTAAAGGATATTGTTTTAAATAATGTCAAGAACAAAATCGACACACTGTTGGAATCGGATAAAACTTATGCAAAATATCTGAAAATGCTTCAGGAAAGAAAACTGGATCCGTTTGAGGCAGCAGACAGGATTTCAGACTCGATTTTAAAGTGATGACATGGCGCAAAAAGAAATCGAAAAACCCCGAGAATTTCTTACAGATTCCAACATTCCGGTAAAGCGAATCTATCACCGTACAAAAAAACTGGCAAAAGAGGACGCAGGAAAATACCCCTTTACGCGCGGAATACATTCGGAGATGTACCGAGAACGACTCTGGACGATGCGCCAGTATTCTGGGTTTGGAGACGCAAAACAGACAAACGAGCGCTTCAAGTTCATGCTGCAAAAAGGCCAGACCGGGCTTTCGATGGCATTTGATCTCCCAACACAAATAGGTCATGACCCCGACGCGCCGCAGGCAGAAGGCGAAGTGGGGAAAGTAGGTGTATCGATAGCATCACTTAAAGACATGCTTACGGCATTTGACGGAATCCCACTTGGTAAGGTAAGCTCATCTATGACGATTAACTCTACTGCATCCACTCTCCTGGCGTACTATATTGCAGTAGGGGAATCGCAGGGATTCTCAAGTGACCAGCTTAGGGGGACTACGCAAAACGACATTCTCAAAGAATACATCGCAAGAAACACCTACATCTACCCGCCACAGCCGTCGATGAGGCTAATAGGGGACATGATAGAATACTGCGCAAAAAAAGTACCCCAGTGGTATCCAATTTCGATCTCTGGATATCACATGAGAGAAGCTGGCTCCACTGCGACACAAGAAGTTGCGTTTACTCTGGCAAACGCAATAGCGTACATACAGACGTGCCTTGACCGCGGACTGAAAATAGACGACTTTGCACCGAGGCTTTCGTTCTTTTTTTGCTGTACGATAGAATTCTTTGAGGAAATAGCAAAGTTTAGGGTGGCACGCAAAGTCTATGCAAAGATCCTAAAGGAGCGCTTCCACGCAAAGGATCCGAAGTCGTTACAGCTCAAATTCCACACGCAGACAAGCGGCGAGTCCCTCACTGCGCAGCAGCCCGACAACAACATAGTCCGTGTCGCGATTCAAACCATGGCAGCAGTGCTTGGAGGAACGCAGTCGCTCCACACAAACTCTCGAGACGAAGCCTTGGCACTACCAACGGCAGAATCTGCAAAAATCGCGCTAAGGACGCAGCAAATTGTCGCGCACGAAAGCGGCATCACAAAGACCGTTGACCCAATGGCAGGCTCGCACTATCTTGAATATCTCTGCGATGAGATAGAAGACGGCGTATGGAAGTACCTAAAACGGGTAGAAAAAATGGGAGGCGCACTAAAGGCAATTGAAAGGGGATTCTTCCAGTCCGAAATACGTCAGAACGCGTACAGGCTCAAAAAGGAAGTGGACGCAAATCAAAGAATACTGGTTGGCGTCAACAAGTTCTCAGACGAAGTCGAGGCAAAACCGGAGCTATTGAGAATAGACGATTCTGTCGGCCTACAGCAGACCAAGGCAATTAAAAAACTCCGCGCAGAGCGCGACAACAAAAAGGTCCAGTACGCATTATCGAAGTTAAAGGTATCAGCAGAAAAAAATGACAACCTGATGCCGTTTATTTTAGATTCTGTCAAGGTTTATGCCACTACCGGAGAGATAAGCAATACCTTCCGCGAGGTCTTTGGCGAGTACAGGCCAAAGGAAGTGTTCTAAATGAAAATTGATCATATTGCAATTGCGGTAAATAACGTAGAGGTAGCGGCAAGACAATACCAGCAGGCACTTGGAGTTGACAAGGTGATCTTTGAGACAGTAGAATCCGAAGGGGTAAAGCTTGCTATTTTGAAGCTGGAAAATGGGCGAATTGAGCTCATGGAACCAACAAGGGATGACAGCCCGATCAAAAAATTTTTGGAAAAAAAGGGAGAGGGCCTGCATCACATGGCGCTTGCTACAAACGACATTGAAAAGGAATACAAAAGAATGGAGGGCTGCGGGATCCAGTTTTTGGGAAAGATCCGAGACGGCTCTGAGGGAACAAGGATAACTTTCATCCACCCAAAATCGCTGAACGGCGTTTTGGCAGAGCTCTGCTCACATCCGCACTGATCTGGAGAAAATTATCTAAAATATAAAAAATAGGGTGTGGGTTTTGATTGGATTTCTAAAAGTATGCGCCCATCCGCGAGCAATGAGTTTTTCAGCTTGAATATCGTCATCTTGCAACACACGGGCAGAACCTCTTTTCGCGCACGAACCTCCCGTACAGGCACGCCCAGTTTTACATTCTAGAAAATACTTCCTTGATTTGAACTGTTTTGCATCTAATTTTCCACGATTTCCATATTTTGTATCAAAAATGTTATATATTGATATATTATGTAATGATTTTGATACAAAGTGTAATGTGATGAACTTGAACAAACTAAGCCTCGCCGAAAGCGAGATCAAAATACTTGAAGTGATATGCACTGAGGGCAATGCTAGCGTAAGCCAACTATGTGAAAAAACTAACTTCATACCGTCTATGGTGAGGAGATCGCTCACATCGCTCGATAGAAAGGGGTTCATCAAGAAATACCGGGTGGGCCTGCCAAAGGAAATATCGCTATCCGATTCAAAACATGCGCTACTCTTCAGGGACATGGTCTTGGAATCCCGTCACATTCCTTTCCACAAATATATCTCAGGATCAAGCTTGGAGGTGCTTTCCGCAATATGTTTTCTAAATCTTAGCACCAGAAAAGAAATTCATGAGCATTCCAATATTTCAGAACCATCGGTTGCGCGAGTGTTTCTTAAGCTAAAACATGTCGGAATAATGCAAAAGAAGGATTCAAAATATGTGCTCTCCCCAAGATTTGAGGCCTTGAAAAATTTTGTAATCGAATTCAGACATTACATGAATCAAAAGATTGCCAAAGAATTCAGTAAAAATTCGGTGATGCTATGGGAAAAAAACGATGAATTCATAATTGCAAGCGACATTAACAAAGAAAATGAAAATAATTTCCATCTTACCGGACCCTCAGCATTTGGTAGATTCGGAATCCAACTATTCATAACAATTTCATATTATTTCTATTCTCCAAGGAAAAAAGAACTTGGTCTAGAAGATGTTATAACGCACTCGTTTTTGATACCGATGTCACAACGAATTATGTTGCTGGTATTGCTGGTATGGAAGAAAAACGATAAGAGCATCAATAGAGAACGTCTAATGAATGTAGCCGAAAGATACGGAGTCAGAAAGATTGTCAACTCCATTTATGACTATTTCAACAGTGAAGGAATGCAGAAAATCGAAGAATTCCCAACATGGGGGGAATTTAAAGCGAAGGCAGACGAGTATGGGCTGAAGGTATGAGTGAGGTAATGAAATTCGGCGAGGCCGATCTGTTTGCTGCTCTAAAAGATATAGGCGACAAACTCGGGAAAAAAATGCGAATCTATCTCATAGGTGGATGTGCCATGACTTTCATGGGAGCAAAAGCAGCCACAAAGGACATCGACGTGATCGTAACTTCACCTAAAGAAGCAGAGGATCTGGTTAAAGCTATGAAAGATGCCAAATTTGAACGCGTTATCAAGATTACCAGAGAATACAAGGTGTTAGATGCAACAATAATTATGGAGAGGCCTGACAAAATGAGGTTCGACATCTTCACCAGAAAAATATGCGGAAAACTAGAGATTGACAAAAAAATGCAGTCAAGGGCCGCATTCTACATGTCGTATGGGAACCTCGATGTGTACCTGATGTCTGGCGAAGACATCTTTCTCTTCAAAGGAATGACTGAAAGAACAGCTGATCTGGACGACATGAGAATTCTTGTGGAACGTGGAATTGACTGGAGAGTCATAAAGGGCGCATGCTTTTCGCAGAAAAAAAGTGCACTGTGGGCGGATTTTCTTGGAGGGAAACTTCTTGATTTGAAGGAGCGATATGGCATAGAAGCACCCATAATCAAAGACATGATGGACAAAGCCGACATGGATCTGCTGGAAAGAGTTTTCAGGAGAATAATTGGAGACAGAGAAATGAATTTCAACGAAATCGCCAAGACTGTCAAGGAAAGATTCAGATATTCTGGATCATGGACCAGAAAACAACTTCAAGTTCTTGAAAAGAGGGAAAAGATAAAACGAAGAAAAGACGGCGCATCTTATATTTACTCCATGAAATAATACCTTCTCACCAAATCTATCTACACACTAAGCATAGTTTGTGAAGATGCATCTGCTATTGTATGGCGATTTTTGCCTCTATGTGGAGCATACAACAGATCTCATGGCATCTCTCACAGGTTAACTTGCCTGGTTACATGTGTTGTTCTTGCAAGTCTTGCATTTGCTGTCGATCTAGTCCCTTGTGACAATCGACTTGTAGATACCGCATTGCTCTGGAGAAAATTATCTAAAATATAAAAAATAGGGTGTGGGTTTTGATTGGATTTCTAAAAGTATGCGCCCCATCCGCGAGCAATGAGTTTTTCAGCCGTCGGCTCCGTCACACAGGCAGCAGAACCATCGCTTACCTTGGATAGTAATATCTTTCCATGAGCGCATTCTACTTCATTTGGTGCAATACCGTTGTTTTGTTGTTGGACTGGTGTGGTGATTATATGATCTTCAACCTCTTCTGGGTGAAAGTCGATTTCAAAGACTTCGTCATCAAGAACGCCTACAACATGAACTACTGGGTGACCTATTTCGCTAGGAGTGAATTCACCCACGTACAATCCAGGTATATCTTCAGATTCGACTATCTCTAGGGTAGTTTTTTCGTCATTTAATATGACGTCTACTTCGAGTGTCGACACAAGTCCGCTAACACCTTCGCCGGCGTGTTCATGCTCAGTCTCATCATGCTCGTGGATGACGTCTGCATCGATGCCGTACATTTCCATGATCTTCTCGTGATCTAGTGCCATCATTTCATGGTCATGTCTGATCTTGTCATGTACTGTCATCATTTCTTCCAATTCGGTCTGACTCATGTGTTCTTTAGTTAATTCGTGTTCTTCCATGATTTTTTCATGCTCTTCGATGAGTTTCTCATGCTCTATCATCATCGCTTCTACGTCTTCTTTGTCCATAGTGCCTTTCATGGCTTTTGCATGCTCTTCCATGATCATTTCGTGCTCTTTTACTAATTTTTCATGATCTGCTGTCATGTTAGAATGTTCCATGTGATCAGAACCTACTGCTTTGTCTTCTGATACATGTGTGATCATAATTGTGATGGCGTTTTGTTTTCCTACAATTGGCGGCTCATTTTCCCATCCGACTTCAACTTCAAAATTTCCAACAATTTGGGATTTGTGAGCAGATATGCCATTTATCATTCCGGCTGCCAGCAAAAGGGCTGCAAAAATTGCGAATTGTTTTCTCATTATTGGATTTTGTTTTAAAATCATAAATTAATGAATTGGTAGAAACGTCAAATGTAATACCTGCCAGATGCGATAGGCCAAATCGGTTGCTTTTTTGAATGGCTGGTGGAAAAAATATGAGAAAACATACATGAAGGCAATTTTACCATGTTTTCTCAATATGGGTTGGGAGTTCTGCTAATAACTGGCGTGGTAGATTTGATAAATCTACTAGTTGTATTGCAGAATTCGTTTCTGGGTTTTTAAAATTATGACAATTCCTACAATCGATACAACTAATATCAGAATTGAAATCATTCCAAATTCTGGAATCACATGCGAACCTACGATGGTCAGTCTGACTGCGTTCTCTGGCAACGTTGCCTTGAGTGTGAAATAATCTGGTGTTGACGCAACAATCTCGTAGTCTATCTCGGTCTGGGGTGATGCTGTAACCATGACGACAAAATTGTTATCTATTGCATCTATTAGTGAACGAGGTATTTTTATCAGTGTTTCGCCACCTGAGACAGAGTCAAGTAAAAGGCTGACAGCCCTTGCTTCCTCGTCGACTTCTATTCCGGAGATGCTTCCGGCCATTTCGTATTCTATTAGAAAACTCGCGCCATTGTACGATACTGTCTTTTTACCTCCATTGAATTTGATATCAAATCCAGTTTCCGTGATATACGATCTGCCCTGCATGTCAATATCTCCATGTCCTACATGTTCGCCATTTTCATGAATGCTGGCAAACCATGGGATGACTTTGCCAGTGATGCCCTCGATTTTCACAGACTGGTTGAGATTGTATCTGCTGTCGTCAACTGATACTCTAAAGAACGTCTCATGTGGGGAGAGCGGAACCTCAAAGACATATTTTTTCATAGTCTTATCACCGACCTTGATTATCTCAGGCTGCTGGTTCTTGATAAGGTGTGCAGTTCTGATTCCGCCCTCACGTGAATGAATCTGGACTTCGATATTGTCAATATGCTCCGTGGTACCAATTATTATTCTTGCAATCGCCTTTTGCAAGTCATACTCTATTTCAAAGATATTTAGATCTCTTGTTATCTGTGTGTATGCATCATCGTGCTTGCCAATGCCCATTACATGACTGTGGCTTGTTGAGTGTTCAGAATGACTCGAGTCGTGGCTAGAAGAATGATCTGAACCATGACTAATTGAACCATGTGAATGGCCAGCGGAGCCACTTCCTATTAAATAAGATGAAAAATGTTCTACTCCTATGTTATATGCGCACGTATGTGCCGAGTCACCGCTTGGGTTTCTCGTCGGACCTGGTGTGACTTCATGCCAGTGTCCTGAATCAAGAAGATACACTGCGACTCCATCCGGGCATGCAGTGCCGTCTTTTTCTACATTAAAATGAATGACAGGATTTGAGCTGTAGGCGGTAGGATCGCTAAAGTCGATATCGCCAGTCTCTTCAAAATCTAAAAACAATGCAACGCTTCCTGATGGGATTGCAACACCTGTTGGGTTGCTGGTATCCACCCTTAGGCTAATGCCA
>CAZITM010000026.1:0-18814 GCA_964542205.1 uncultured Candidatus Nitrosotenuis sp. | reverse complement strand
CCCTCGAGGGCCTTTACAATCTAGTTTAATTTCCCCCTGACCGTAAGGATTTGCCATGAGGCAAAACCCAGATCATGAGGTCTGGGATATTTACAAGCTTGGCAAGAGATCTGTCGCGTCTGGAATCTCATCAAGAACAAGCTGTCTTCAGAGAATATCTATCTGCTAGAGATACGAGGCTTAGATGATAAACTTGGATCATAAACCTAGGAATTGCCAAAGAAGTCGACCAGAATAAAGCAGTTAGTTCCTACTGAATTCGTACAATAAATTACGATTCTGTCGATTTGTGTGACAAAGTACCGTATTGGTAATACTTTTAAGGTAATACCTATATAATATTACTATGAGCAAAGTGGTTTCAGCCAAGATCCCAGAGGATCTAAAAAGGAAGGCGGACAAGTACGGAATTAAAGTCGGGGTGCTTCTAAGAGAGTCACTTGAGGCAAAAATTAACGCCATGGAACACCAAATGCTCTCATCGAAGCTTGATGAGCTTAGCAGCAAGGTTGGCCCCAAAATAAAAAAACAAGATGTTGTCAAAGCCGTCAGGTCATCCAGAGATGAAAGGTAGGCAAACAAGACTCTATGATGCCAGCGCCTTTCTGAATCTTCTTTTGAATCAGGGCTCAAAAGCACTTGGTGTTTTGTCCGGGCAGGCAGTGCTTGACCTTACTACATATGAGCTTGGCAACAGCATATGGAAGATATTGTATTTACAAAAAAAGATCACAAAGGCTGAGGCCTGCTCCCTTTTAGATTCCTGCCTTAACGTTATCTCCAGCATGAAAGTCATGTGCATAAAAGGCCTAGAAGAGAATGTCAAAGAACTATCATCCAGTATAGGCCAGTCGTTTTATGACTCTGCATATCTTGTTGTTGCAAAAAATCATAACCTTAAGCTGGTCACAGACGATAAAAAGCTACTAAAGGCTGCATTAAATTCTAAGATCGAGGCGTCTCCTTCATAGGAATGATTATTTGAAAATTATCCAAGACTTGCAACTAGTGTGATGATATCCTTCTTGACGCCGACAATCATTGGTGTGTCCTTTAAATCGAGATACCTTCGAGGCCCAATCGCATCTAATGAATTTGAGGGAATATGGGATGGCTTTCCTCATAAAACACGATTTGTAAACTGACATCTTCCTCTTGCCAGTAACGAAACCATTGTTCATAAATTACGCAAGAAAGAAAGCATCGGCTATCTTACGTTGCCTAGAATACTGAGATTTGCCGTCACAGAAGGCGTGATACCGATCTGCACATCATAACCTGCTTTTGTTCCAAGAACTGCTCAAGCTCTTCTGCTTGCGATTCAATATCACTTGCCTGAGCTGTAGGTTGGATCGCCAGAGTTACAATTTGTTTGGCAGGTGGTGTCTGCACCGTACTGACGCTGCTGTCTGCCGCTACGAATATTCCGTATCCTACGCCGATTCTGGCTGCGAGAATTATTGGAATTATCACGGAGTTTGTTCATGCCATGTGCGATCTTGCGTCGTCATTTAAATCCGTGAGGAGATTCTATATTTTTAGAAGCTATGTAGGCACTGTACAAAATCTTTTTCCCCTTTAACTCTCCGAGTTGAATGAGGAATCCTATCATGTATGATTTTTTGCTAACGGCGGCTTTGTTGGTCTACTTGTTAAAGTAACTATTTTGTTATCACCTCGTGCATTGTAATATTCCAAGTGAAAAATACAAAAAACCGTAGGTGAATACCTATGGGTGTCATTCCAAAATTATGTGAAACCGACCAGACTCCAATCCCAAAGAAAATAGTCCACCAGCGATGGCACTTAAAGCAGGTTAATTTCTACTGGCTGATAGCAGAGCTTGATAGAGAAAAGAACCAGGCCTTTGGATATGCGAACCTAAATGACGACATGTGCGCCGAATGGGGGTACATCAGCATAAAGGAGCTCATAGATAATGGCGCAGAACTGGACAAAAGCTGGGAGCCGTGCACCTTTGAGGAGGCACAAAAAAGAATCCAATCCAAAAAAACTTACATAACAACCAAATAGCCTGTTTTTCTCCACCATCAGCAATGAAAGCAGTTTACCTCAATGATTCGAAGCTTGAACTGCGTAATGACTATCCACAACCAAAGCCGGGAGAGGCACTACTCAAAGTAACACTTGCGGGAATATGCGGCACCGACTTGGAAATGATAAAAGGATACGCATCATTTACCGGCGTTTTGGGCCACGAGTTTGTCGGCATTGTGCAAGACTCGGAAAACAAGGAACTGGTTGGAAAGAGAGTGGTAGGAGAGATCAATGCAGGATGTCAAAAATGCGACATGTGCCAAAAGGGACTGGAGCGACACTGCCCAAACAGAACCGTCCTTGGGATACACAAAAGGGACGGCGCATTTGCAGAGTTTCTCTCATTGCCAGAAAAAAATCTGCACGTACTTCCGGATTCCATCTCAGATATACAAGCAGTGTTTGTAGAGCCGCTTGCGGCAGCCTTTGAGATACAAGAGCAGCTAAAGATAAGCCCAGATTCCAAAATAGCCATTCTCGGTGACGGAAGGCTTGCACAGCTGATAGCGCGAGTGCTAAAACTGACGAGCAAAGACATCACATGTTTTGGGCACCACGAAAACAAGCTAAATCTACTAAAAAAACTTGGCATCAGGACAAAAAAAGAGATGGCGCAAGCGGACCAAAACTCTTTTGACATTGTAGTGGAGGCAACAGGAAGCGAATCCGGGTTCTTGGAGACCATGAAGCTAGTAAAACCAAGGGGAACTGTTGTGTTAAAATCAACAATCTCGTCAAAAAACAAACTGGATCTCACACCGGCAATAGTAAACGAGATCACGTTTGTGGGATCTAGGTGCGGGCCGTTCAGGCCTGCCATACATGCATTGGCGTCAGGCATCATATCAGTAGACGACCTAGTTGACAATACATATCCAATTGAAAAATTCCAGGAGGCCTTTGAGAGGGCACAAAGTCCAGACTCACTAAAGATTCTCTTAAAGCCCTGATTCCACTACCGACCACTGCTTTCTTATCGGTGTTTTACAAATCTGGAACAATGCAACATAATACACATAGATAATTTAGATGGTTTATTACGAATTCTTTCACAACGGCGGTGTAAAATTAGTATCAAGATACGGAGTGATGATTCACTCCATGATGAATCTGATCATTGATGGTATTGGGATTTGCCTAGTAATTAAAAACCTATCATAAATAAAGAAAAAGATAACCTCCGGTTTTACTGGTATGGTTTTCCGTTTTGTTTTTCCTTCATCATTGCATCATACATCGGGCTTGATGTCTTGTAGCCTTGACATACAAATGTGTACTGCTCTAGTATTGCAAATGCGTCTTTTCCAGTAAAGCTTTCTGCTTTATCAAACTGTGAGCTTACCTTATAGTTTGAGATGGAGCATTTTGCATAGTCAAATGTTCTAAAGGTCGTACCTTTTCGTGTCAAATCTACAATCACATCAAATTCTTTGTATGGGTAGTCTTGTAGGCTGGTTCTACCTCCCATCTCAAAGGTTTGATCAACTGCTCTGTGTAGATAGGGTGTATCGCCCACCACTTTTTGTAGTACAAATTCTGGCGCTACTTGTTTCGTTGTAAAACCGTTGGCACTAGTACTGAACAAATTATTGGTCGTGTCAAAGAGCTGGAAATCATATGTTACAGTTGCATCCCTGAACTTGAATGTGACTGTTGGATAGACGTCTTCTGCAAATGGATACATTGTGTTTCCTTTTGGTGCATCAGCTGCTATGATTTTGTCTGTCTCTGACAGTCCAATCACTAGTGTAATTGAAGCTACTGAAAGCGCCAAAATTGCAGTTGTTGCTGTTATTTTGCTGTTCATTAAATTAACGCTTGGATAATCAATAATAAACTGTCCAAACAATTCAACAAAATATTACAAAAAAATGTTCTACATTATTAGAAATTGATAAAACTCGATATGGAAAAATTCGATTTTAACAGATTACCCAAACCATCATGGTGTTTCCAGATCTGACTCAGAAATTAGAAGATGCCATACTTGCTTGACTCCATTTCCTCTTTTATGGCAAGCTTAACCTTGAGGCTTTTTTGCTCCATTTTCTGCGAAAGCCAGGAAAGGAACTTTTTTTCGATTCCCTTACCCTTGAGCCTCTCAAAGTCTGCGCCCATCTGCTCTGAGAGCTTTTGGACTAGGTCATGGCGCACCGATACCACATAAAAATGCCAGCCAAAGGCAAACTCCGAATCCGTGACCACAAAGCCGTCGGTCTCGTGGACCATCTCCTCCAGCCTTGAGAGGGTGCTGATTATCTCCTTGCTGGTTCTGTCATAGTCGGTGGCCGAAACGTTGATGTTAACTCTGCCGTTCACACAACCATTTGGCTTCCACAAAATAAAAGGATCGCGCCAGATTCATTTTATGAGGTGCTTTACCTCGATGTTAAAAAAGTTCTGCAAGATCTCGATGTATGCCTTGACCGGGGCTGGTATCTCTTCGGTGCACGACAATCCGAGATTCCTTGCGTTAATCCATATCATCATGGTTTGAAGTATGGTAAGGAATCTGTCGTTGCCGGCATCAGGCGAGCCTATTGCTTTGGTGTATCTTTCAGCAAACTCCCAGGCGGTGGTAAAATCGATGCACTCTGTTTCAAAGATTTTGATGATCTGCTCCTTCATGCTTTTGGCATATGTGAATGGGACTTGGTGCAATAGATATGGAAAGCTTACCTTTTGCGGCAGTACTTCTGGCAGCGGATCAAATATCGTAATTATTCTGCAACCCGGGCTCATCTTCAAAAACTTGGAAAACATTTTTTCTGTAATGGCCACGTCTGAAAACCAGAAAAGGATCAGTGTCGCATCGGTCAGATCAGAATCGACAATGTCTTGGTGCCTTATTTCGGCGTTAATCTTTTCCTGACTGAGAAGGTTTCTTGCCTCGGCCACCTTTAGTGCATTTTTTTCTATTCCGACTGCCTTTTTTGCTGAAAACTCGTTCAGGGCAATCGCAAGGCTGTTTGCATTGCCGCATCCGAGATGGTAAAATGTATCGTCTTTGCCAAGCCCGGCAAACCTGAATATGTCGCGAATCGAGTCGTCCAGAAGCTGGACGTCTTCTCCCGTCATTATTGATGGAGGCAAAGACGCAAGATATTCTTCGATTTTCAATGATTCAAATCGGCCTTTGAGAAATTTATTCCCTTATATTTTCGAGCGAGGACACTGCTTGCCATAAAGTGACTCTGACATATGAGGGTAGATTTGGGTCCTGCGTTATGTCATCCAGTCTGCTGATGGCGTTGGCTGCCCTTATCGAAATTGGCTCGGCGTTGTTTTTGAGGTCTCCTACTAGATCTGTGAGTCCTTTTTTGATGTTTTTTGGGGTGGTCGGGTTTGCGGCAACTTGCGTAAGTGTCTGCAGCGCAGCCTCGAACGCTTTTTGGTTTTGAGCCTTTTTGTCTGCCATCGGCTATCCTATTCTACACTTCAACAAAAACGTTGTCCGCTTCTACTATGGTTCTGTATGATTTCAAATCCTTGATCTTGGCTGGAAACTTTTCCAGCTTGCCGCTTGTGCAGTTGAACTTGGCTCCATGCCATCCACAGGTAATTACATTCCCCTCAAGTGTTCCTTCCGCCAGGCTGGCGCCGGCATGTGTGCAGGTATCGTCACACGCATAAAACATTCCATCGATGTTTGCAACCAGTATGTCATGTCCATCAACACTTACCTTTTGCATCTTTCCTGGTGGAATGTCTACTTTTTTCCCCACGATGATCTTCCCCATACTGGGACTTGATTCCGATTGTTAATAATTTTATTGCACAAATTGTACGGTGTTTTCCAGTTTTCCAAGCCCCTCTATTTCCATTTCTATTCTGTCACCGTCCTGCAAATATACGGCGTCTGGCTTGTTGAGCATAACCCCTGCGGGCGTGCCCGTAGATATGATGTCGCCTTTTTCAAGCGTCATTACTTTGCTGAGCTTCGAGACTATGGAGGGAATCTTGATGAACATATTTGACGTCGTCGAGTCCTGCCGCAAAATGCCGTTTACCTTGGTTCTTAGCCTCAGATTCTGCGGGTCGGAAACCTCATCAGCAGTGGTAATCCATGGGCCGCACGGCGCAAATGTGTCAAACCCCTTTGCCCTGCCAAACTGCTTGTCCTGTACTTGGATGTCCCGAGCAGACACGTCATTGAAGACCATGTATCCAAAAATCTTGTCCATTGCGTCCTTTTCGTCGACGTTTTTGCAGTTCTTGCCAATTACAATTGCAAGCTCTACCTCGTAGTCAAGCTGCTTTACAAAGCTTGGACAAATTATCTCAGAGCCTGTGCCATTTAGCGTAGTGCGTGGAATGAGCACGATCGCAGGATCCTTTGGTGGCGAGAGGTTTTGTTCCTGAGCATGGTCGATGTAGTTGAATGCAAGGCAAATTACCTTTGGTGGGTTTGGAATCGGCGCAAGGACTTTTGCGTCGGACAGTTTAACGGAATAATCAAGGATCGGTCTGTGGGATATGACCTCCTCGTACCATCCATCAAACAAAAACTCCTTAATGCCAAGCGGAATTGGAATCCCTGTCTTGGATATTATCTCCTCTTTTGTCGCAATTCGGTCGTTTTTTACGAATCCATAAGTTTCCTTGCCAGAAATCAAAAACCTGCCAATCTTCATTGTATTGTCACTTGTGCGTGTAAATTGCCTGCAACATCGAGTCCTTTCTGCAGTATCCGAATCTTACGAACTGAATCTCACTTCCCTCTTTTAGCTCTGAATAATGAGGCTCTGTAAAAACGTTGATCTCCTCTAGGCTCCTTTCGTTGAACTGCTCGCCAAAAAACAGCTGACTTGGAACGAGTATCTTTATTTTTTGGGCGTTTTTTTGCGCAACCCAGTGAATCTTTGGCATGTCACTTGCAAGCTCGTCGCCTGCAAACTCGCCCTCCAGAGGCTCGATTCCAGTTATCCTTATGTTGCCAAGGCCCATCAGGCGAATCTTGTCGCCAGGCTTTAGGCTTGCAACGTCTTCTTCTTCTACGTAAAAATCATCGCCAAGCTCAACAGTCCTTGCCCCCATGTCCCTTGTCGGGTGGTTTGGCATGGTGACGACACTTGGCAGGCCGCGGATCTTTATCGAGGCGGGATTTTTGACCATGTGCAGCCGAATGCTTTCAGGATCGACGATTTTCCGGTTAAACGACTCGAGCGTTTCAAATGGTGCTAACGTATCTGCCTTTGTAAATCCCAGGGAAAGCACGAACTTGCGTATTGCAGCAGGCCTTATACCACGCCTTTTCATAGATTCCAGTGTTGGAAGCCTTGGGTCATCATATCCTGAGACCTTTCCTTCCTCGATAAGAGGCCGCAGAATCCTCTTTGATACCGGCATTCCCTCAAACCCAAGTCTTGAGAACTCGATTACCTTTGGCTTTCTCATTTTCAATCTGTCCAAAATGGAATAGTACAGCTCATTTCTCAGCTCGTACTCCTTGGTCCTAAACGCATGTGTCACACCATCTATGCTGTCTTCGATTGCAACCGCAAAGTCATAGCTTGGCCAGACCCTGTACCTGTCGCCAAGGAGCGGGTGCTTTGTCTCTATTATTCTAAACATAACCGGATCGCGCATCACAGTATTTTCTGACGCCATATCGCCACGGAAACGGACTATTGCATCGCCCTGCTTGTACTTTGTGAACATCTTGTCCCATCTTTCCTCGTTTTGTTCAAGGTCTCCCATGCTGCACTTGCACGGCTTCATATCGCGCCTGTTCTGCGAGATGGTCTCGTGCTTGCAGGTACACACGTACACATAGTTGCCATCCAGCATCTCTTGGCCCTTTTTGTAGAGTAGTTCTATGTCGTCTGAGGTGTTTTTGACATGATCGTACCTGACTTCAAGCCAGTCGAGGCCTACCTTTATTGCAGCATAGTACTCAAGACGCTCTGCCTCTGGGTTGGTGTCATCAAACCGCAGGATCATCTTCCCGCCGTACATTTTTGCATACTCCTCATCAATTATTGCGGCCTTTGCGTGCCCTATGTGGGGATATCCATTGGGCTCTGGTGGAAACCTTGTCACGACCTTTCCATGCTCTGCACCCTCCAGTGGCGGCAGACCCTCCCGGATCTCTTGCCTTTTCGGTTTTTCTGCCAGCAGGTCGGGAAACTCTGACTCTGCCTGACGTCGCTGCTCATCGGAAGACATCTTGTTTACCGAAGCTACGATTTGTGTTATTTCCGGCATTATCTCCTTTACCTGCGTTCGCAGCGACGGCTCTTGCCCCAAAAT
The DNA here is from genome assembly GCA_964542205.1 of uncultured Candidatus Nitrosotenuis sp. GTDB lineage: Archaea > Thermoproteota > Nitrososphaeria > Nitrososphaerales > Nitrosopumilaceae > Nitrosotenuis. Next base: position 10,504 of record CAZITM010000026.1, on the reverse strand, counting down.
CTTTGCAAGGACTATCTTGTCCTGAGTCCTTCCGCCGTGCTCTATTGCGTTTTGCAGAGCTAGCCTGCGGATTTTTTCCTTGAGATCCTCGCCCATCAGAGACTCCTTGTCACGACAAAATCCAAAAGCGCTATTATCTCTTTTTTGGCAGGACCGGAATATGGCAAAAGCGATCTCTTTGCCTTTTCTGCATATGCAAGTGCCTCCTCCCTTATGTCGTCTTCGATGTCAAGCGAACGCATTACGTTTACTGCAGATATGATCTCTTTTTTTGCCGCCCTCGGATTTCCAAAAACCTTGAGTATGGCCTTTTTTGATCTTGGGTCTGCTTTTTGAATTGCCATAAGTATTGGTAACGACTTTTTGCCCTCGCGCAGATCGTTTCCCACCGGCTTTTTTGTCATCTTGGGATCGCCGAGAACCCCTATGAAATCATCTGTAATCTGGAACGAGACGCCTAGATTCTTTCCAAACGAGGCCAGATTGCTAACGTCTCTGGGCTTTGCGCCGGCGCAGATGGCCCCCATTGCACACGAGACCTCAAAGAGGGCGGATGTCTTTTTTTCTATCATCGTTATGTATTCTGCCTTTGAGGGGATCTTTTTTCCCTCGGCCATCCTGATGTCGAGCACTTGGCCCTCGCACACATCGACGCAAGCCTTTGCAAGCCTTGATACCAATCTTGATGAGATCTGCGGATTTGGCACGTTGTCAGTAGATACGGTCTCAAATGCTTTTGAGAACAAGACGTCTCCAGCTAAAATGGCAAGGGGAATTCCGTATTTTGTGTGGACCGTTGGAACCCCGTGTCTCATCTCGTCATTATCCATAATGTCGTCGTGGACAAGGGTGAAATTATGAATCATCTCTATTGCGGCAGCTGCCGGCATTGCCTTTTGGGTGGAGCCTCCGAGCATCTGGCAACTCTTGATAACGAGGTACGGCCTGAGCCTCTTGCCTCCGTTTACTATCAGGTGGGCCGATGCCTTGTACAGCTCAGCAGGCCTGCCGTCGAGTTTTTTTCCTAGGTACTTGTTTACAGTCCTTGCGTTTTTCGGAAGGGTTGTAGTCATTTTACGAGCCTCCAGTCGTTTGTGGGAAAATGATACCTGAGCGACTTTTCCAGGATTTCTTTAAAGTCATCTCTCATCCACTTATCAAAGATCTTTTTGTGCTTTTCAATCATCTTGGGATCCGACTCTGAAAGAAAATACAGCGCAACTATCATCCAGGGACAGTAGCTTTGCGGGTTTTTTTCCAAGTCTGAGAACAACTCCTCGCTGTCGGCAAACTTGGCCTCGCTTATCTCGTCTTCGACGAGCTTTGGCTTGAAGGACTCGTCTATTTGGCCAATCAGCGTTCCGCAGACCTCGTTTTCAGAGCCAATGTCCTTGTATGGGACGTGATACTCGAACTTGAACAGGTAGTCCAGCCTGCAGCCCAAGCCGAGCTCCTCAGGAAGCCTGCGCTCGGCAGACGATACATACGTCTCGGTCTTTCGCGGGTGGCTTGCCACGGTTCCGTCCCAGTCACCAGGCCAGAGCATCTTGCTCCTGCTTCGCCTTGTGAGAAGGAGTCTGCCTGCTTTGTCGAACAAAAGAACAGTAAACGCGCGGTGCAGCTTGCCCTGCGGGAGATGGCACTTTACCTTCTCCTCAAACCCTATGGGGTTGTCGTTGCTGTCAACTAAAATAAGCATCTCTGTCATTTACTTGCCCCGAAACAATGTCCCGTCATACTTTGCCTTTTGAACAGCAGCAACGATTCGCTCCGGCCTGGTTCCATTTACAAAGAATACCGGCAGCCCGATCTTTGAAATCCTTGTCGCCTCTTCGACTTTGCGTCTCATGCCACCTGTAACATCCATCGGTATATCATCTATTGAGACTCTGCCGCCTTTCATTTGGTGGATGAGATTTTTTTTCTTAAAATCGGAATACAGACCATCAACATTTAGGACAAAAATGGAAAGCCTCGGCCTTAGCACTTTGGCAAGGATGCCCATTATCTTGTCGCCTGAAAGAATGTATGATTTTTTTCCTCCATACCATAACGCGTCGCCAAATGTAACAGGAACAAAGCCGGACTCGGCAATTTTTTTTACCTCCTTTATCTTATTCAAAATGGGTTTATTTCCTGACATAAAGCTGGCTGGTGGAAGGCAGTAAGGATTTAGCATTTCCTTTGCAAGACAATCCAGTACTATCTTGTTCAGCTCAACCATCGAGTTTTTGATCACTGCCACCCCGTGCGGATCATTTTTGGCAGGTTTTGTGTGCATGTCATATTTGACTGACCAGTAGTGCCCAAACGAGCCACCGCCGTGCACGATTATGACTGGCTCTCTTATTTTTTTTAGCTGCCTTGCTATTCTTTGAATGGTTGCAATCCTTGGGGATAGAGGTCGTTCCTTGTTTGTGATAATCGAGCCTCCAAGCTTGATGAGGATCATGTTTTCTTTCAAAAAATCGATAGTTAAAAAGTATCGGCACGTACGTGACTGTAAATAATCTCCAAATTGTTCCAGTATTTCCGCATCCGAGATTCATTCCTGTGTTTTAGAGGAATTTTTCAAATGGTATAACAAATCAAAAACAAAATTAAATGCAGTCTAACACAAAAACAGAGGAAATCTACTTTAAGTGGTTTATGAAAAGATACGCCTCGGAATACACAAGACATTACAAAGTTAGCTTTGCACGCCTGCAGCATCGATATCTACTGCAAAACATTCGTACTTTGAGCGTAGGACATTAAGAGTCCCGTCAATGTTCTTGCTGTCGACTAGAGCAATGATGCATCCGCCATCCCCCGCACCAGTTATTTTCGCGCCATAGGATACGTCTTTTACCAAATTCAGCATGGAATCAAGGGTCTCATTTGAGACCCCGATCTTTTGAAGGTGTGCCTGGTTTACTAGCATCTTCTGGCCAAGCGATGTCATGTCGCCTTTTTTTAGCGAATCAAGCGCTTCTTCTATAAGCGCAGACTCGTTCTCGCAAAGAACGGAAAATGTGTCTGTTTCCTTTTCCCTGAACTTTCTCACCTTTGCGACGACTTCGGCAGTAGTATGGGTCAGTTTGGAATTTGCAATCACGAGTTTGAACGTGGGTTTCAGATCAATTTTTTTAATTCCGCTTTTGCTGTACTCTATTATTCCACCATACACACAAACATGAGAGTCGGCGCCCGACGTGTTTTTGAAAATCGTCCTTTCCGCGTCTATTGCAAGGTCTAGTATCTCATTTTTTGACGGGGATGAAAAAAGGCCCAGAATCGAGCTTGCGGTGGCAACACAACACGCAGAAGACGAGCCGAGGCCAACGCCCGCCGGAATCTCAGACGTAATTGATATCTTTATTCCAGAATCGGACTTGAATCGACCGAGGATTTTCTGTGCAATAAAAATCACCGGCCTAAACACAGAATCGACAGTTTTGACATCTACATCCTTTGGAACAACAATGGAACCAAGTGATGACAGTACCTCTATTTTATCGCCTTTTACAAGCTCGGATTCTACAGTAATTCTCTTGTTTATGGAGCACAGCACTGCCTTTCCGCCGTACACAACAAAGTGCTCACCAAAAAGGATGACTTTGGCAGGAGCCGACGATATTGATTTCAAATGAACACTATTGAGGCGTATCCGACAACGGAGCTCTTGTCACCTGCAATGTCGCCACTGGTGGCGTACTGCAAAAGTCTGCCCCTGCCTGCGCCGAGCTTTTTGCACGCAACCATGGTCGAGGCAATTGCTCCGTATCCACACGCGCTCACCCTCCTTCGGTGTAATGTGTTGTAGAATTCTTCCACGTTCATTTCCAGTATTGGCTCTATCAAAGCTTTGTCCTGCCTGTGCGCGTATTCGTTTTCCTCATAATGGGTAAAATCTGAGGAGCCTATGATAATGGATTTTTTCTTTTTTGCAAGCATTGTGATGGCAGAGCCTACCTCGAGTGCAGACTCATAGTCCTGCGCGTTTAGTATTATTGGAAGAATCTTGAATGATTTTTTGTAATATTGCAGCATTGGGATCTGGACTTCGATGCTGTGGTCGCGTGTGTGCGAAAAATAGTCAATCTCGATAAGCTTTGTCTCGCTGTTTACAAGTTCTGCAGCTTCAGAGTCTACCTCAACATCCCCGAGTGGTGTCTGCCAAGAACAGTCCTTCATGGTTGCGACGTTACATCCTATGCCCCAGTGGTTTGGGCCTAAGATGATTGCAAGCTCGAAATCCTGGTTCGATATTGAGGAAAACGAGTGGGTCGCGACAGGGCCAGAATATATGTAGCCTGCATGGGGACATATTGCCCCGTAAATCTTGTCCAGGTATGGTGTTTTTCCAGAGCCGTACTTGTGTGATATGCACTGCGAAATCGAGTCTTCCAGCTTGGCCTTTTCATTTGGATAGAACATACCAGCAACTGCCGGTGTTCTGATACGCATGATGGATATGGTTGATCTGGTATTATTAAAAGCGAGTGGGAAGACCCGAACCCTTCGGGGTCGGGATGAAAGCGAGTTAACCTCGGATCAGCTGAGAACGCAACGAATGCGTTTAATCCGACAGATGTGATCAAGCCTGCAATGTCAGAGCTAGGCAAAATGGAAGAAGGTCGTGACCACGATACAGGCCTGTACTTGAGATCATGCAAAGCCGAAACAGGACTGGGCCGGACAGACTACCGCAGGGACTGCGGGAATTCACGCCTGCAGAGATAAGAAGCTCGGTCGCTGAAGCAGGAAGCCACGGGCTTTAGCGAGTGGTAGTTCACTAATCTAGATTGTGACTAATCCATTTCCTCTTCTGAAATCTTTGTCTCAAAGTCATCGATTTCGTACTTCATTGGGTCGTTTTCGCCAAGCTGCTTTCTTTCGATAAGTATCTCTCTTGCCAGCAGCCAGAAAACTGTGGCAAGTGACTTGCGGCCTCGGTTGTTTGCAGGTATTACGACATCTATCATTGAGGTGATGTTGTCAGTGTTTGATATTCCGATTACCGGGATTCCGGCGTTTGTCGCTTCGATTATTGCTTGTGAGTCAACCTGCGGATCGGAAATTATGACGAGCCTTGGCTCGGTATAGTATGGGAGTGATGGATTTGTCAGGGTTCCCGGCATGAATCTTCCAAGCATCTTTCTTGTGCCGGTCATCTCACAGAATCTCTCGATTGGCGTGGTGGCGTATTCCCTTCCAGAACAGACAAGAATCTTTTCCGCATCGATTCTGTTGGCAAACTTGGCGGCAGTTTTTATTCTGGTAAGGGTCTTGTCAAGGTCTATCATGTAGAGGCCTTCTGGGCTTGCCTTTGTGATGAAAGGCTGCATGAATGTGGTCTTGACAGTAGTTCCCACTCTGATTCCGGTGGAAAGTATCTTCTTTTTGATGTCTTGGCTTTCTGCCTGCTGGCTCATAGCGATTTTAAACCTCGGCCATACCATGTATTAAGTTATGCTCTGATAATCTGATAAGCTCGTTTAGTTTCGCCACTCTTTCGCCGCCGACCACTCCGACTTTTAGCATTCTGGAGCCGGTAGCAATTCCGATATGTGTTATCTGAGAATCGACCGACTCGCCCGATCTATGCGAGGTGATCAGGCGAATCCTGTTTTTTGTGGCAACCTCTGCAAACTCTAGTGCGTCATGGAGGCTTCCAGCCTGGTTTACCTTGAGGATCGCCGCGTTGCAGGCTTTTTTTGAGATTGCCTTTTTGAGGATTTTTGCATTAGTTACGATAAGATCGTCTCCGGTGATCAGAATTTTTGGGAATTTTTTTGTAAGCTTTACCATGTCTGAAAACGCCTCCTCATGTACTGCGTCTTCTGCGTAGACTAGCTTGTATTTTTCTATGATCCCGGCAACAAAGTCTATTTGTTCTTCTGGTGTGTTCTCAAAGCCAGCCCTGTCGTAGACATACTTTTTCTTTTCTTCGTCCCACTGTGTAGATGACGCAAAATCCACACCGAGTGCAACCTCCTTTCCAAGCGTATATCCTAGATTTTCTATTGCCTGCGCAGAAATCTCCAGTGCCTTTTCGTTATCAAGATCCGGTGCCCAGCCCCCCTCGTCACCCCTGCCGTTTGTAAAACGCGGGTTGTCTTTTTGCAAAACTTTTCCAAGCTCTCTGTGGACCTCCAAGTTCCTCTCGATTGACTCCCTTGGGGTCTTTGCGCCAATCGAGCAGACCAGAATCTCCTGTATGTCTGGTGTGCCGGGGCCTGCATGTGCACCCCCACCCAGAATGTTTCCTAGCGGAAACGGAAATCTCCATTTCTTTGCCTTTGATATGACCTTGAACATCGGCTCGTCCAATGCCTTTGCGGCAGAGTCCACAGAAGCAATAGTAAGGGCATATGCTACCGCCCCGCCTATCTTGGAATAGTTTGACGTTTTGTCTATTTTTCGCAGCTCTTGCTGGATTGACTTGAGGTCGTCCGATTCGAGGCCGACAAACCTTTTGAGATTTTTATTGAGAACTTGGAGGCTTTTTTCCGGCTTGTTTTCCGCAAAGCTCTGGGCCTCGTGCTTTCCGACGCTTGCCCCAGACGGCGCGCAGGCTCGCCCCAAGTACTTTTTGTCAGAAATTACATCTACCTCTATTGTCTTGCTGCCCCTGCTATTGTAAACTAATCTACCTCTTACCGACGTGATCTGCGGCAATCTACTCTAGCTCAGATTGGACTTCCAAATATCGCCTTTGTATTGCCTCGTAAAACGGAATGATCTGTTGTATCGTCTCGACCGTTGTCAGCATCATCCTTCTGCAGCAATATCTTTTGAAACCTAGAGAGTCTAAAATTTTGGATGGTTCCTCACCTGACTTTACCCTGTTTTGGTATTCGTCATACTTGTCGGCGATTAGATTCCCACATGTAAAACATCTTACCGGAATTAACACGAACTGGAAAAGTAAGTAAGGTTATAAAAACCAACCATGGAGTTTCGCTGCGGGAGTTGCCAAGCCTGGCCAACGGCGCTAGCTTGAGGGGCTAGTATCTTAGGATTTCGTGGGTTCAAATCCCACTTCCCGCACCTAATTGTTTTTCATGTCGAAATTGCACGATCGCTCTTTCCTGAACAAATGTGCATCGATCGATCGCATTTGCCTGATGTAGATGTGATTTGATCAGGATCTGTTTTACTTTGATTATGGTAATGCTGTCAATGAATAACGACATGGCAAAATACGATCTTGCCGTTACTTTGATAAAATTAATTCATGTAAAAGGTGCGAAAAAATACGAAGAATACAAAATAACAAAAGCTGTAGCAATGCTTGCAAAAAAATAACACCTTGAGCTGTAACCGGTGATCTATTTTTTGGACTTCATGCTTTTGATCAGTTCTGAGCGCCTGATCTCCTCAGTAATTGCTATTCTGGTTTCCTCCACCAGGATTCTTGCGACATCAAGCTTCTTTCTTACCTCTTTTACTATCTTGTCAAAATACGCAAGTGGATACAGCTGCAGGTACAACTCATCCATTATGTCAAAGATCTTCTTCGCTTCGTCTGCTCTTCCAATTCGTATCTTGTCGTAGACGTTTCGTCGGAGCTCACCAATACAGTCGATCAATCCTAGGATATACGGCTCGTCTCTTACCTTGAGTGATTCAACCCCCGGCACTGGCTTTCCTTGGAGAATAGACAGTAGTGAAACAGCTTCGACAAGCTCTTGTTCTGGCATCAGCAGATACTTGTAGAGGTCGCCATCTGTCTTTTTTCGGTATTGCTCTAGCATCTTCTTGGCGGCCTGAATCTTTTTTGCAGCAGCCGCAGTGTCTTTTTTGTGGCATTCTATTATGGCCTCGCTGCACAAAATCACTATCTGCCGCGTGTTTTTGATAAGGTTCTCCCGTTCCTCAAGACTTGATTCAAGCGATTTTGAAATTTTTTCAAGTGATCGCTTTGTCGAATCTAACATGAATCCACCACGAAAAACTAGCATAAAGTTGTTTTTGCAGTTAAAATTTATTTGATGTCAAAAACTGGTCATATCATGGAAATAACCGTAAAGCAAATGTACCAAATCGAGGAAAACGGACACCAGATGGGCTTTCCGCGTCAGCTCATGATGGAAAACGCCGGCGCGTCGATGGTAAAGCACATTGTGACAAAATTTCCAGACATTGAATCAAAAAAGGTACTGGTCTTTGCAGGTCTTGGCAACAACGGCGGCGATGCGCTTGTAGTGGCAAGACACTTGGCAGGATATGGGGCAAAGGTGATAGTGGTTCTACTTGGAAACCCTCAAGACATCAAGACAGTAGAGTGCAGGACGAACTGGAAAATCCTTGAAAAAATGAAATCAATCCAGCTTGGATTTGGCGAACGGGACGCATCAAATTTTAACGTAGATGTCATAGTTGACGGAATACTTGGAACCGGAATAGCCGGCACAATTCGCGAACCGCAGTCCTCCGCAATAGATCTCATTAACAAGACGGACGCCTTCAAAATAGCGGTGGATGTGCCAACCGGACTCGATCCTGATACCGGTGAGACTGCCGACAAGTTCGTCAGGGCAGACGTGACTGTGACGTTTCATAAGATGAAAAGGGGCATGCCAAAAAGAAAAGACATCTGCGGAACGATTTTTGTAGAAAAAATAGGTATTCCGCCAGAGGCGGAAATAGGTGTGCTATGAAGGTACATCAACTCGAGGTAGGTAACATGCAGAACTTTACCTACATTGTAGAGGATGAGAGCACAAGCGAGGCAATAATAATCGATCCGTCGTGGAATCTCGACGAGCTTACAAGAATCATAGAAAAAAACGGCCTATCAATAAAATACATTGTAAACACCCACTATCACTTTGATCACACGATAGGAAACGCAGCTATGGCGGCACAAACCAAAGCCCCCATAATCCAGTACAAGACATCCACCATAAAGCACGACATCGTAGTATCGGATGGTGACAAGATAAAGTTTGGAAACTCGGAGCTGACAGTCCTGCACACACCAGGCCACTCAAAGGACAGCATGTGCCTTGTGGGCGACGGCAAGATCTTTACAGGAGATACGTTGTTTGTGGGTACCTGTGGACGCGTTGACCTTCCGGGAGGCGATGCAAGGGAACTATACCATAGTCTGATAGGCGTTTTGCAAAAACTTGATGACTCTCTTGTGATGTATCCTGGGCACAACTACGGCTCTGTGCCAACCACCACGCTTGGGAATCAAAAAAGAATGAACCTTGTGCTGCAGCCAAGAACCGAGCAGGAATTCTTAGAAATGATGGGAATCAGCTAATTGCACAAAGACATCAAAATTCTAGGCGACGAAAAAAAGGGATCCGATTTCCTAGATTCGCTGCAAAAGAAAAAGTTCCTCTTTTCCCTGGCGATATCATACACTGATACATGCACCATCCCGGGAATCACGGTTGCAGGAAAGAACCCCGCACTGCTCCAGTACACTCCTCCGGCGGACGCAGAATTTCTCAACTTTGGATACTGCAAGTGCATAAACGTAATCCCGATGACACCCGACGGCAAGCCGACGCCGGCCCTCGTTACAAAAACGGCACTAGAGTCTGCAAGCATCCCGAACATTGTAATAAATGCAGGAACCAAGATCCTGCCAAATCTCCCGTACTTTGAGACTGGCCTGCCATACGGAAAAAACATCGCAGTCGAGCCGGCAATGTCTTTAGATTCGACCATGCACGCAGTAGAGCACGGCAGAATGATTGGCCGCTCGCTTGGCTCCATAACTGACTGTCTTGTGATCGGAGAAAGCATCCCGGGGGGCACCACCACTGCCCAGGCAGTCCTGACGTCGCTTGGAATAGACGGCCAAGTGAGCAGCAGCATGCAGGAAAATCCAACATCATTAAAGGCCGACATTGCAAATTCGGCTGCACAGCGAATAAATTCTAGAGATCCCTTTGAAGTCCTGGCAAACGCAGGAGACCCGATGCTTGCAACGGTAGCTGGAATAATTGGCACGGCGTCTTTGCAGACAAAGGTAATACTTGCGGGGGGAACCCAGATGGCAGCAGTCATGGCAGTGGCAAAACATACTGGATACAACAAGGAAAACCTCGCAATTGCAACCACGTCTTATATCATAAATGACAGTACTGCAAACCTTGTAGATACAATAGACCAGATAGAGCAGATACCGGTATTTTCTGTTGGTTTGGCTCTGGGCGATTCCAAAATAGACGGATTACGTGCGTTTTCGGACGGATTCGTGAAGGAGGGCGTGGGAGCAGGAGGTGCGTCCCTTGCCGCAATGCTGAAGGTAGGAATCGACTCCAAGGGGCTCTTGGAGCTCACAGAAAAACAATACGAGAAATTATTTCACGGTGACTGACTTTGCCAGGTTTCTTGGATAGTCAGGATCCGTGTTCTTTTCAATTGCCGAATAATACGACAGCAGCTGAATCGGAACTATCTCAATAAGGGGATAGAACGCCTCATCGACTGTTGGGATCTCTATCCAGTGGTCATAAACATCGCTTGGCTTGTCGGAGATCCCAATTATCTTTGC
>CAZITM010000025.1:0-18967 GCA_964542205.1 uncultured Candidatus Nitrosotenuis sp. | reverse complement strand
GTATACTGCCAGCCTCGGGCGCTGGAGATCATGGGTTCAAGTCCCATCGTCCCCATAAATTTCTCAAGCATTGAAATAGGACATGAATTTAACATGACTGTTTGACAGTTGCAATTTACCTTGCACACCTAAATCCGGTCACAAATGCCCACGTGGAAATCATAAAGGATCTGAAAAAAGAGACGGACGACGTAAGGGTAATGCCGGTGGTCTTTTTGGATAATGGCGTCGAGATAAACAGCCGGAGCTTCCCGTTCAGCTTCGAGGTGCGAAAAAAAATGCTGCTTGCAGTTTTTGGCAGCGCCATCAAGGTATCGTCAAACTATACTTTTCATGCCCCGTTTCTCAAGTATTTCCCCCCCATACTTTCCCCATATTCCTGGAAGCTGCGCGCGCAAATCCTTCAGGGAGTGGAAGGTGACTTTTTCACATATACTGGGGACAAGACAGAAGGCCTAATGCTAAGGGCGTACGGACTCAAACCAAAGGTCGGCACCCGAAAGGAAGTCTCTGCCTCATCTGTAAAGAACAAGATGTACGAGGCTGCGCAGGGAAAGCAGGTAGACTGGATGAGTGACGTTCCTCCCGAGGTGGCAAAAATAATCGAGGAAAACTGGGACACTGTAAAACAATACTCTGGTGCACAGGACATGACCACACGTATTGCCGGAATGAAGTTCCCAAAGGCAGTGCGCAAGACAAGATAGATTAATGCCGTGCTTGGATGATTTTTATGAAATTTAATATTTCAAAGTTCGTCTGGTTTGACGGCAAGTTCACAACGCTTGAAAAGGCAACCGTTCCAATAACTACACATGCAATTCATTACGGCACATCGATTTTTGAAGGAATACGCGCATACTGGAATTCAAAAAATCTAAACATCTTTCGGCTCGATGATCACACAAAAAGATTCAGGCAGTCTGGTAAGTTTTACTCAATTGCACTCGGCTATTCTGATGAGCAGATCTCCGATGCCATAATCGAGCTGTGCAAGAAAAATAACATGAAGAGATCCTGTTACATTCGCCCCTTTTACTTTGTGGGCCAGTACGGAATAAACCTTTACGTAAACGAGAGGGCCCCCACACATGTGGCTGCATTTATGTTTCCATTTGGGGATCTCTTTGACAAAAACGGAATCACTGCAGGCATTTCCTCGTGGAGAAAATTCAGCGATTCTTCCACACTACCGCTTGCAAAAATGGGCGGAAACTATCTCAACTCGATTTTGGCCACCCAGGAATGCAAGCGAAACGGATACGACGAGGCGATCTTGCTTGACATGAACGCAAATGTAAGCGAGGCGCCGGGCGAAAACATTTTCATGGTAAAAAACAACATCTTGACGACTCCGCCTCTTGAATCGTCCGCACTGGAGGGAATAACGCGCAACTCGGTAATGGAGATGGCACCTGATCTTGGCTACCAGGTAAAAGAAAAGACCATCACGAGGGGAGAGATCTATCTTGCGGACGAAGTCTTTCTTACCGGCACTGCCGCGGAGATAACTCCGGTCATTAGCATAGACGGCAGAAAAATCGGGTCAGGCAAGCCCGGCAAGGTTACTGCCAAGCTGATGTCGGCGTATTTGGATATAGTAATGGCAAAAAACGACAAATATTCCAGTTGGCTAACGCCGGTGTATTAGCTTGAATGTAGCACAGATAGGAGTTGGAGGCTGGGGCAAGAACCACGCCAGGGTTTTGTCCCAGCTGGGAGTCTTAGCTGCAGTTTGCGACTCTGACCAAGCAAGGGCAAAAGAGATAGGCCAAAAGTACGGGGCAAACCACTACCATTCAATCGATTCCATGCTAAAAGACGAAAAAATCGATGCAGTCTTTGTCTGCACGCCTACGTCTACACATTTTGAGATTGCAAAAGACTTGATTCAAAAAAAGAAAAGCGTCTTTATTGAAAAGCCGATGACGTACGATTCCGGGGAGGGCGCTTTGCTTGCGGATCTGGCCAAAAAAAACAAAGTTCTGCTCACATGCGGATACATCGAGCGGTTCAACCCGGCAGTAGAGGCGGTAAAAGAGTTCATAAAATCAAAAAAATACGGAGACCCAATCATGCTGGAATTTCACAGGGAGAACCGGATGCCTTTGCACATAAAAGATGTCGGGATAATCTACGACACGTCAGTTCATGACATCGACACCGCAATGTGGCTTTTTGACGACACGCCAGAGGTAGTGTTTGCAAGGTCTGGAAAGATAAGACACCACCACGAGGATTTTGCCACCATCATGCTTGGCTTTAAGAACAGCAAGGTTGCGATAATTTCTTCAAACTGGATCACATCTGCGCGCATAAGGCACTTTGACGCAGTATGCACGGACGGGATAATTTCTGGCGATTTCATATCGCAGGAGGTAAAGGTTGTAAAGGACCAGGCCATAGAAACGCCGAAAATGGAAAAACGGGAGCCCCTAACGCTTGAGATCAAAAGCTTTCTTGATGCTCTAGAATCAAACGGCCAGCCAAGGGTCTTGCCGCAGGATGCAGTCAACGTCACCAAGGTAGCAGAAGCAGCATTATTATCAAGCCAAAAAGGAGTACCAATCTACCTGGAGTTAAAATGAACAAGAAGATGATTGACATGCTGGTATGTCCAATTGACAAGCAGTTTCCTCTGGAGCTGCACGAGGTAAAGTCAGAGCAAGAAATTGTGCTAGAAGGGGCGCTGTACTGCACCAAGTGCAGTCGGTTTTTCCCAATAATCGAAGAGATCCCCATAATGCTCCCAGACGAGCTGCGGGACAAAAAACAAGACATAGAGTTTCTTGAGAAAAACATAGAGTCGCTGCCTCAAAAAATAATTAAAGACGCAAACCCATGGCATCTGTGATATATTGGTAACAAATTTTATCTCAGAAAAGGCAAAGCTTGGAAAAAACGTCAAGATTTGGCATTTTGCGTATATTGGTGACAACACCATAATTGGCGACAATGTAAAGATCGGCTCGCTTGCCCACGTCGACTATAACGTAATCATTGGCGACAACACCATGATAGAAGGACTAGTCTACATACCTCCGCTTTCTAAAATAGGAAAGAATGTATTTATCGGCCCCGCGGCGGCACTCACAAATGATCCTTATCCACCGAGTGGAAAGATGGTCGGAGTCACAGTCGAGGACGGCGCCGTGATCGGCTCAAGGGCAGTCATAAAGGCAGGGGTGACTGTTGGCAAAAACAGCGTCGTTGCGATGGGCGCAGTCGTAACAAAAAACGTGCCACCAAACACCGTGGTTGCAGGCGTTCCTGCGAAGATCAAATATACCAGAGAGGAATACAACAAAAAACAGGCAGAGTGGAAGTCCTAGGACTTTATCTGCTTGCGAAAGATCTTGTTTTTCAGCTTAAGCAGCACCAGAACCCAGAGCACGACGAGAACGATTGCAATTATTGCCTTTATTCCGGAGGCGATAAGAAAGTCGAGTTCTTCGCCGTATCCCTGTATCGATATTTTTGACACCAGCACCACGAGAATGCCGCCGCCTGCCAGAATAAGCGACCACATCAGTGCGATGAACAGATACATTACTGACTGGGCCAAAGCTGTACTCCTGTCATAAACGCAGTTATTATTGCCAGCATTCCTGAGAATATTGCCAGCCGGAATATTGCAAATCCGACCTCTTTTTCGGTCAGTGGCTTGCCTGCAACCAGCAGGCGCACAAGCGTAATTGGCGCGTCGTTTTCCTTAGTTGCCGTTATTTTGTGGTCCTCGGTGTGTGTAACTGGCCCCTTTAGCTGCCGGTGCTCCACTATGCGCTTTACGCTGGACAAAAACAGAAAAGAGTTGATTACCGCGGGAAGCAGTGCTATTGCCGCAATAACTTCTACATGTCCTAGTATGGCCACTACCCCATATGCCGCGCCAAGTGTCAGTGCGCCAGAATCGCCCGGAAATATTCTGCTTGGGAATTTGTGGTACCTGTAGAATGCCAAGGACGCAAACGCCAAAGGCAGTGTCATTATTGCCACCGAATAATTTTGCAAAACAAAAAGCGCAACAGCCAAGGAAAACGATGCGACCACCATAAAACCACTTGCGATTCCGTTCATTACATCGATGGAGTTTATCGTATTTCCCGTTATTGGGATCATAAAGATTATCACGCCGAGGTACAACGCCGGGATCCTCACTGCTCCAAAGAGCGGAAATGTCAGATTCGGCTCGTATGAGCCAAGCAGAATTATTGGGATCGCAGCTGCCGCAAGCGCGAGTGGCTTGAACCACCCGCCCATGACTCGTCTATCATCAATAAACCCGACCACAAACGCAAGCGATGTTGTTATGACAAGGGCCGTAATTCCATTTGTAATCATTTTGTCTGTAGGAAGAAGAAAGTAAAGTGAGACCTCAGCAGTAATTATTCCTGCCAATATTGCTGGGCCGCCAGGCCTTGGGATTGTTGCCCCTCCGACTCGGTTGACGTCCTGTACTGTCCAGTTTTTCCTTGTAAGGTGTTTTATCAGAGGCGGTACCAGTCCAAAAACGACGAAAAACGCAATCAGTGACGAAACTACTGCGGCAGATACGTAATCTTGCAATTATCTTACTTTTTTCAGTTGGGATTTAATATTATCTGCAATCGATGGGCCGATTTTGTCTATTTCAGCTAGTTTGTCAAGGGGAATCCTGCGCAGATCCTCAAGGCTCTTTATCCCATGATCGAACAGCTTTCGTGCGCGAACCCGCCCTATGCCCTTGACCTGGACCAGCTCGACGAGTTCTTCTTTTATGCCGTAGGCGATTCGTTTCCTTAGCGTGCTGAGCTCTTCTAGCAGGTCGGCCCGCTCCAACAGCTTTGCCAGCTCATAAAGGCAGTACGACAGCCAATCGGCAGTTTCTGCCATTCTGTGCATGTCGCCTGACTCGATGTTGAGATCATCGGAAAGCCGTATCTCGGAGGACTCGTTTATCCAGGCGTGCAGCGCAAGCAGGCTCCTTGAGCAGTCATATTCTGATATGTGCTCGATAAGCTCAGACGACTTGTTTTCAAGAAGGATGCTGACCATCTCATAGTCCTTGTTTCGAAGCGAGAACTTGGGGAAAAACTCCTCCGAGCTAGAAATTAGATGCAAAAATCCAAGTGTGTGCTTTTTGTTTTCTGAAACTGCAGTAAGTCCTTGCCTAAAGTAAATCGCAGTGAGCGGATCGATGTAGAGCATCGAGACTTTTTTTCCAAACTCCGTGGCCGCAAACCTGTCTGATTTTTGTACAACCAGTTTTTCGTTTATGAGGAATCTCTTTGCCACATCAATTGAGAATTTCAGTGTGTTTTTTCTTGTCTGCAGACCAGCCAGTGTTTTTAGGAAAAACTCTAGTATGTCGTCATTTTTTATTCCTGGGTTTGATACGATGTGGCTCAGTATGTGGGTTCGCAGCACCTTGTCGTCTGCAAGCTGCGATGTTATTGGCTCAGGTGTCCCGTTTACGTAATATTCGATGAGATCTGATGCGTTTGCATTTCCAACTATTATTGCCTCGCCGAACTTGTCGTATTGCGGCCTGCCCGCCCTGCCGCAGAGCTGCTTGTATTCTAGGACGCTTATCGGCTTGTTGGTTGCGGATTTGACGTCGTATCTTGCTATGTTTGATATGACGACGCGCCTAGCGGGAAGGTTTACCCCTGCTGCAAGAGTCGGAGTGGATGCAAGAAGTTTTATTTTTCCGTTCCTGAACTCCGTCTCGATTATCTCCCTGCAGGACTGGTTTAGTCCAGCGTGGTGAAAGCCGACTCCCTTTTTTAGAAGGGTGGATAGTGTCTTTACCAGCTCGGTGTGCTCGTTTGAATCAAAGATCTTTTTTGATATCTCTTCTAGCTCTTTTTTTTCGGAGCTGGAGAGGAATTTTGATACTGCTTCTGCGCCCTTTGCCGCAAGGGACGCGGATCTGGCCCTTGTTTCTGCAAAAACGAGTGACTGGCCGCCGTTTTTTATTGTATCAATGCAGAGGTCTATTGGAGGGCCGCGTATGCTGGACTCTATTTCGACTGAATCGCCGTTGTTCCACAGTATGGCGCCTCCGTCGAATACCCCTTCGGTCAACGGTACGGGCCTCCACTGGCTCGACACAAGTTTGCAGTCAAGCCATTCTGACAGCTCGTCGGAATTTGTTATTGTGGCGCTGAGCGCAAGGATTTGTGGCTTGGTTTGCAGCTCTTTTAGCTTTGTCAGTATTATTTCAAGTGTCGGCCCCCTGTCAGAGTCACCAATCAGATGAACTTCGTCTGCCACTACAAGGCCTATTTTGTCGACCCAGTCCACGCCATGCCGGATTATCGAGTCCATCTTTTCGTTTGTCAGGACTATGATGTCTGCGTTTTCAGATTCCTTGTCGATAGAGTCAAAGTCGCCTGTTGAGATGGCAACTTTGATGCTTTTGCCAGAGTCGAGTTTTTCGAGTTTTTTGAATTCGGAGAATTTTTCCGATGCAAGTGCGCGCAGCGGCGTCAGGTATACTATTTTGCCTTGTTTTGTGGCTAAAAAGCGCATGATTGCAAGCATCGCAATGAGCGTTTTGCCGCTTGCGGTAGGCGCAGACACCAAAAGGCTTTGTCCGTTCAGAAGACCTGCATTTATGGCGGCTTCCTGTGGCGGGTATAGCTTCGATATCCCCAGCTTGGCTAGAAATTCCAGTGCAGAAGGTGCCAGTGGTAGGTCATCTATTCTCATACGCGATTATAGTGGCCTGGCTTGGATTCATAAATTGATGCCTCGCGGAGCATCCTTCGGATAAAGTTTCTTGCCTCTTCTTCTGTGAACTTGGTCGTCTTGGCAAGCTCCCTTACAAACAATTTTTCCTCAACTGGTGTCTTGTTGTCCCCCTCTAGCGACTTTAGGACATCCATGAATAGCTGGAGTTTTGATACCTCACTGTGTGGCCTTCCCTGGAGAACACCGAGATCAACTTTGCCGGTGTTGACGTCGACTCCGGCGTCCTCAAGCATGCTTTGGATTAGGAAGATTGCCCTGTCGGCATCCTCGGCATCGACTTGGTCTTTCATGAGGAGCCTTGCCCTTGCTGTTGCGAGCCTTATGAGGCCACCAAGCTGCCTTGGTGTGACCGTGATCATTTCTTCGGATTCGACGTTTCTCATCTTCATGTAGTATTCTAGGATCTTTTCTTCTGCCTCCGGCGTAAGGCTCGGGTCTGATTTTTTGCAGTACGCCAGGTATTTCGTAAAGATGTCGACGTCGATCAATGATCTGGTATCGGATGGAGATTTCTTGTGCAGTCCTATGATGTGCCGCGCGATGTTTCTGTCCTTTTCCTTTGACGGTATGTCGCGCACGACAAAGATCAGGTCAAACCTAGTAAGAAGTGGAATCGGTAGTGCGACGTTTTCTGTGATGTTTTTGAATGGGTCGTATTTTCCGTACATTGGGTTTGCGGCTGCTAAAATCGAGGTTCTTGCGTTCAGGGTTGCGACGATTCCTCCTTTTGCGATGCTTGCGGACTGTTGCTCCATGACCTCGTGCAGTGCACTTCGGTCTTCTGGTTTCATCTTGTCAAATTCGTCTATGGCAACTAAACCTTGATCGCCCAAAACCACGGCCCCAGCTTCGAGCATCATAATTCCGGTTTTGTCCCGGACTACTGCCGCGGTCAGTCCTGCAGCAGTTGATCCTCTGCCCGATGTGTACAGTCCCCTCGGTGCAATTCTTGCACAAAACTTGAGCATTTCGCTTTTTGCGGTGTTGTGAGATAAGATGCCATTTGCAATGAATTTGTGTGACATGGGAATCTCCACATCATATACATCCTGTGATTCTTTTAGATAATTTATTTTCACTATTTTCTCATATTCTTCGTCGTGTTTTTGATCACGCCTGATTTCTAGTGCCCATTTGACCAACTCGCTTAATTTTGTAGCTTTGATATTAGAGGCAAATCCCACATGTTTTGCATATTTTACGATTGACGGTCCGCGTCGAATAACAAGGTTGCTTCCCGCTTTGTGCCGTATTATTCTCGAGTGGATTCCAAATCTTAGTAACAATAATTGTACGTCTCTTAACAATTTGAGACTTGTTGATTTCAGCTGTATGGCTCGTCTTGATCTGCCTTTGTTGAATACGGTACCGTCTGCTTCGAATAGCCACTTGAGATATGAGCCTACAACACTGTTTGGGGACTGGAAGATTGATGACGGTACCCCTCTGTTCTTTGAATTCTCTTTGAGGAATGCTAACATCTCTACAACATTTTTCGAATCATACTCTACATTTGTCACATACATTGTTCTTGTGATCTGTCTGCCATCGTTCATCATCACAACTTGGCCTGGGTATCCCCTCTGCGAAATTTTTGCTCTCAGCTCAAAGAGATTTTCAGCCATCTGAAGCAGCGGCTGTAACAGTTCTTCTTCTTTTTGTGAAACGATAAACCCGATTCTGTAACCACTCTTTCTGCACCAGCCATCACCCGTGAGGAATCCCATAAACGAGGCAAGTTCCTCGTTGACGAATTTTGGAATCTTACCATTGTATGCAGATCTTGTAACAACCGAAAAATTGGTTGGCACGTAGTCTTTAACGCTACATGGTATGTACGTTATGGTTCTGAGTTCATCTCCTTCTCTTAATTCATCAAGTCGCTTCCATCCATTTTTTGTAAACAATGGATGATTGTACGTTCCCACTATGTTTTTTCCAGTCTCAGTTATAATCTCAATTACTCTTTGGTTTTCGTATTTGTGAAATACCGTTGCAATATCGTCACCACATTCGTTTTGCATCCTCACTTTTATTGACTCGAGGTGATTCTTTCCAAGGGACGCCAGATCTACGATCTTGCCATCTTCCAAGATAACTTTGGATGATCCATCTAGGCAGCCAGGGTCCCCAACTAGGAAGACGTTGATGTCGCCCCTTACTTTGGTACCATCTTGCAGTACCCTTTGCGTGGCACCTACAATTAGCAAAAGTATTGCTTCTTTGATTAGTGTGTGTCCCTGTATGTGCGGAGCAAACGAGTTGATCAGCCTTTCGTAAATGTCGGGATTTTTTGCAAGAGACTTGATTATTTTTTCCTCCTCTGGAGATATCTCCTCTCTTTCGGATCTTCTCGAGTTTTTCGTTCCTCGCCCACCAAGGAACTCGATGTTGTTTCCCTCTATTCGCAGTCGGTGAAGCCCGCTATGCACGCGGGTTCCGGCGATTTGCTCCTGCTCGATTCGCACAACACCAGTCAGGATTATTCTGTCGCCGGGGCGCGCATTGTCTACTAGGTCTTGTTTTATTGTGACGTCGATATAGTGTGGGAGCTGTCCCGGAGGGAGATCCTCTGGGAGCTCCTGCAGCCTGACAATCTGAAAGTCGATGAACTTGCTAGTCTCCGGATCGATTCGGAGATCCCGGTTTGCGCATTTTTCAACTGAGCATTTGGATGGAGTGTAGATGCTTAGGCCTCGCTCAAGCGGCACCTCGGTTACGTGTCCTGCACCGCACTTGTAGACAATGTTTTTTGCAAGCGGCTTTATCTCGGAGGAGCGCACTACCATGCCTGAGACGCTGGTCATCTTGCCAATGACTTCGGCATTTATCTGTCTGAGGCTTCGCTGAATCGGATAGTTTGCTATTCTTGCTTTGATGTCGTCGGCGATTTTTTTGGCATAGTCAGGGAACCTTTCTTCTAGAATGTTTTTTATCGCGCGTGAAAACGCGTAAAGAATCTCGTCTGGTTCCGTGTTGAACTTTAGCTCGATCTCTTTTTGCGAGACAATGTCGTTATAGTCGACTACGATATACTTGGTCTGCTTTGCCATCATCTGATCGATTTCTTCTACATACTTGAATGCGCCAGACTTGTCCTTAAACGAGGAAAGGAAGGCCTGGACTTGGTCTATTGTCGCCCCCCTGGATTGTTGTGTTTCCATCGTCATTTGTTATCACCAAAGACTTGGTTCACAAAGTCGGTGCTGTTTTTGTGTATGGTGTTGTATAGCGAGCGCTCCTCAATTGAGAGCTTTTTTGCCAGGTCGGCACTAAGTTCCATAGAGTTTGCTCGCGGGATGAGCTTGCCGAGCCTTTTTCGTATCAGGGTCTTGAGAAGACTCTGTAGTCTGTCCTGTTCTTTTTCGGATTGTCTTGCGATGTAGCCCCTGACCTTGATGTAAAAGTCAGGATCTACATGGGAGAGCTCCTCGCCCTGAAAGTTTTCTTTTGAGATTGATTGTGTGAGCTCTATTCCCATGTCAGGCTCTTGGACCTCGGCGTGGTGTTCTGATTCGAGTGTTTGTGCTATCCAGCGCGGTATGTTGAGTACATCACCTTGTTTTCCTTCGAGTGCGATGTTTGATACGTTTATCTTAAAATCGTGGTTTATGACCGCCTTGACATCCTGTATGGCATATCCTATGGAATAGACCTGCAAAAGTTCGTTTATTTTCAACAGTTATGAGACTTTGTTCAAGGATTTAATGGATACGATCGATCAAATGTATTTACAAATAGCTAAGATCAATTGATCCTTGAGCGTAATGTATTAGTAAGTACAACCGGAAGTTTATCTAAATGTCTTCAAACACGATGTGGGTTGAAAAGTACCGCCCGCAAAAGATCGCAGATCTCGTAAACCAAAAGGAGATAGTAGGAAGCCTGACGTCGCTGCTAAAAAACGTCTCAGAACTGCCGCACTTGTTATTTTCTGGGTCTGCCGGCGTCGGAAAGACGACACTTGCCTTGTGTCTTGCCCGCCAAATCCTGGGCGAGTCCTGGAAGGAATACACACTTGAGCTCAACGCGTCTGACGAACGCGGAATAAACATGGTAAGGGAAAGAGTGAAAAAATTCTCAAGATTTGCCGGCCTTGATACAAAAATTCCATTTAAGCTCATAATTCTGGACGAGGCAGACGAGATGACCTCGGACGCGCAGACTGCCCTAAGAAGGATAATAGAGGATACATCAAGATACTGCCGTTTCATCCTGATTGCAAACAACGTCTCAAAGATAATCGAGCCGATTCAGAGCAGGTGTGCGGTGTTCAAGTTCACAAGGATTTCTGAAAAAGAGGTCATCGGATACCTAAAAGAGATCGCAAAGAAGGAAAAGGTCAAGGCAGACGAGGATGGCCTCAAGACCATCTTTGAGTATACCGAAGGCGATTTGAGGCATGCCATAAACCTGCTGCAGGCCACAGCTAGTCTTGGTGATATCACAGAAGAAAATGTCAAGGCATCGGCCGGCCTCACAAAGACCAAAAACGTAGACGAGATACTAAAGATCGCACTTGCTGGAAAAACTGCGGACGCAAGAAACAAAATGATCGAGCTCATCAAGGTATATGGCATGTCAGAGTCTGACTTTCTGAAATATCTCAACGACTCGATTTACAGGACCAAGGTCTCCAACCTGGTCGAGATTTCAGAGACGATTGCAAAATACGACTATAGAATTCTGTCTGGCGCAAATCCCGAGATTCAGCTTTCGGCGCTACTGGCAGAGCTTGGCAAATTCGGAAAATAGCGCAGAGAGCGTAGATAAACGTTTTGTTAGTCCACAATGAAGAAAAATTATGCAAAATTTGGCATAATTCAAGAATGGTTCAAAAATGGGATATTTATGAACAATAAAATTTCTGTTGATTTATCCCCTACAGACAAAATTGCGTTAAATTCTGCTTATCTTGGTGTAATACATCATGATTTCATCCTGTTTGAATCGCCTTTTTAGGACTTCTTTAAAGTTTTTTAGAAACAATTTATTTTCTTCAGTTTCCTCACAAATAACCCAATAGATGACAAGTTCATCTGGACTTCTTTTCTAGTATCTGGATTTATCCAACCCCCAGATTGAGGTGCAGGATTTATAGTGCATCCATCAAACTGATTTACCAGATCTTTGTAAGTATCAGAAAATTCATTGCCATCTATTTTCCTACGCACACCATTTTTGTCAGGGTTGTGATGTAGAGGTAATAGAATTTCGACCTTGAGTTGAGGCACTGACTAGAGAACTTCCTCGTAGTGTATATTCTTACTTTTTAGTTCAAGACAATCCTTTTTTCTGACAATGATTGTATTTTTTTCAACCCCACTAAAGCTTGCCTTGGTGTGGATTAGATGGTTGAAGGCTTTTGCTTGCTCGGATTCATCTGTGAAACGAATCGTACACATTACGCTGTCATTATCTGTGATGTCCATAAACACAATGTATCTTTTTTGTATATAAAGTATATACTTGGTAAACCTAGTAAACTAGTTTACTCATACATAACCAGCAGTCACTTTTACCACAGCCTTTTCTTAAACATCGTTTCACATATACAATAATCATTAAAAACGGAATGAATGGACTGGAAGATTTAGTACAACCTTGCTTTCATGTTGCTTGGCTCTACAAGATCTTCACTTGCAAGGTTTGATAACATCCATCTCAAAGCATACTCGGAATTGAGATGCACTGCCTCTTGCACATACCGCTGCGATTCTTCTACTCGCCCAAGCCTTGATAATGCATCTGCCATCGCCACATACGACATGTAATAATCTGGATTGAGTGATATTGCTTTCTCATAACACGCTATCGCATCGTCAAACCTTTTCTTTAACTTGAATGCCTCACCCTTGTTATGCCATGCCTGAATTATCGTAGGATCGTTCTGAAGCACAATGTCATAGTATTTTATGGATTCGTCTAGCCGTCTTTTGGAGAGAAACACCATCGCAATGTTTGCGTAAGGGGCCACATCGGAAGAGCAGTATCTGATACTTTGTTTAAATGATCTATTGCAGACTTTGTTTTGCCAAGCCTGAACTGTACAAGTCCCTTTTTGTTTAGTATCTCATAGTCATAAGGGTCAGCCTCTAATAATTGGTCAAGTAGGAGTATTTCTGTTTCATAATCGCCTCTTTTTTCTGCTTTTTCTGCCCTGCGGTAAATTTTATTGAACTCCTTCGCACTGATCTTCTTTGTTTTGATCGACTTCTTCAACCGATCGCGGCCAAATGGTTACCACCCCATAATAACTACGATAATCTTTTAAGGCATGGTACCTATATTTTATTGCTAATAATCTCTGGTGAATGAGAAAATTGGAGACAAAATATAGGAAGGCACTGTCAGAAAAGGAGTCCAGGATACTCTCGGAGCTAAGTTACAAGAACAAGGGTCTTTTCACAGTAGCGGACCTAAAGGAATACGTTGCGGATCCAAGAAACTTTTTGCACCATCTCGTAGAAAAAAACTGGATACTAAAGATCAGGAGCGGAGTCTACCTGATAGCGCCGCTAGAAGCCGGTGAGGGTGGTGCTTCCACATATACCTTGCACAGCTTTGCTATCGCATCGGTGCTAGTCAAGCCATACTACATAGGATATTTGAGTGCGTTAAACTTTCATGGACTCACAGATCGGGTTCCACCGTCCGTTTATGTGGCTACAACAAAGTTCAGGCATCCAAAGGAGATTCTTGGTACAAGGTTTGTTTTCATCAAGATTCATCAACGCAAGATGTTTGGAATAGATGAAATCGAGATTGAAAAAATGCCGATTCGCATATCGGCACCAGAAAAAACAATAATCGACTGCATGGATCATCCAGAATATTGTGGCGGAATAGAAGAGGTTGCAAAAGCATTCTACTTTTCAAGAGATGAGCTTGATACAAGAAATGTTGTAGATTATGCAGTAAAAATTGGAAATGCTGCTGTCATCAAAAGACTTGGATATATTGCAGAAGTGTTTGGCTGGAATGATTATCTAAGGTATCTTTCGGCTGTAAAACTAAAAAGCGGATATTCATATCTGGATCCACGCCTGCCAAAAAAAGGAGCAATCAGAGAAAAATGGAAGATAATAGTCAATGCATCGATAGACCCTAAGAGATGGGAGCAATGATTGCACCGCAAGTAATTAAAAAGCTGTCAAGGGAATGGGGACCAAAACCAGATGCGGTGGAAAAACACTACATTCTTGGGTGGATCCTTTATGGAATTGTGAAAAGCTCTATTGCAAAATCCCTGGTTTTCAAGGGTGGCACGGCACTCTCTAAGATACATTATCCGTCGGATTGGAGATTATCAGAGGATCTTGACTTTACCGTTCTTGATGACACAAAATGGGAGACAATAATCAAAGCGCTATCAGACGAAGTCCCAAAGATCGTCCAAAGGGATGGTAAAATATCGATTACTCTTCGCAAAAAGCCGCACACAAACCCAGATTATCTTCAAGCCAAGATGAAGTATACAGGACCACTGGGTCCAGGAACGATAAAAGTGGAGATAAGCAAAGAAGGATTTGTCGGAAATACAAAGATTGAACCTGTACCAAATAATCCAGACGAGTTTGATTATCCGGAGTTTTCGGTAAATGTGTATTCTGTAGAAACAATAGCTGCAGAGAAAATTCGTGCAATACTGCAGCGTGGCTACATCAGAGATTATTATGATGTGTGGCGACTGTTCAAAGAAAAAAAGTTTGACCAAAAAGAGGCAAAGAAAAGCTTCGATGAGAAGTGTAGAACCAAAGGAGTCAAATTTTCAGGAATGGATGACTTTTTCCCAACAAACATTGCTCATACGCTAAATGAGCATCTTCCCAGCATAATGAGGTTGACAAGAGAAAAGCTTCCTCCAATAGGAACAATCCTTGGGGAACTAAGAGAATATTTGGCACAATTTCTAAAATAAAGCGTAAAAAACTATCACTAACTCAGGATCTTCAACAAAAATTTGATGAAGATTATAAGTTGTAAACCTTCATGAATCATTAAAACCATAGAAAAAGTCAATTTTTGAAAACATAACTATAATTTGATAGATGATTTGGGTTTGATGAATCATGGAATGGTTTGATGGGAGTGATGGTAAATAGACAATGTATGATATCAAAATGCGAGTAAATTCCTGAAATTTTGCGAAAATAATCATCAAAATTTTGGCAAAATCGTAGAATGATACAAAGTGTGATGTGCAAACATATGGGGTTTTCATTAGTGAGGGATCCAAATTACGAAAAGAATGTTAAAAATTCTCTGTTAATTTCGTAGGCTTTTACGCGTAAGATAAAAATGATTGTAAGAATATTATGATTTTGTGATTTGCCTCCTAAAAATGTGAAAACGGTTAGAGAATTAGTTTACTGGGAATACGCAAAACTGATTTCCGGAAGTGCTGTCGGTGATAGAAGGAATTATGGTTTTGTCATGCACACCTTCAAGAAGCTGAAAGATAATCAATTGCATCCGTCTGCAATTCTAAAAGAGAACAAAAAACTAGTCGAAGAGTCTGGGAAATGCGCATATTGTGGTTGCTGTGACGGTTTGCAATGGGAACATATTATTCCGAAATCAAGAGGCGGCCTGGAAACAATAGACAACATGGTGCAATCTTGCCCAAAATGTAACCAATCAAAAAGTGACAAAGACCCTTTTGAGTGGTATGGAAAGGACAGAAGATATGATATTCCTCGTTTAGTGTTGGGAAAGTATTTGAAACTAGTTTATGAGGCGCATGAAAAAGGTGGAACTCTTGATTCAGCAGACATCAATAAAGACGGAACTTTAGATGTGTTTGATTTAGGATCCGTATTCAGGAAGTTTTGATTTTTCGTCTTTTTCCATGTCAAGAGGTTTTGGTGAATATTTTTCCATCCTCGCCAATCATCCGGTGAATCATCTGGTTTGTCGTTCCATAACCCACTGGGGAATGAATGACTTATTGATAGATAAAATTGATCATATTCTGCTTTCTGAAAGCGAGAATTTCATTTCATGAATACATGTTATCATAGTAAGTGTTCGTAATTCATACAAACATTTCTAGGAGGCATTAATGACTACATCTTTAACATAATCCATCTCAAGTCACCACTTATGGTAAACAAAAGTAAACAAAAAAACGTTTACTTTTTACGAAGCAGCAAAGAAGAATTAGTTTATGCAAAGATTTTTCTAAATACGAAATGACTGTATTTCGCTATTTGGCGGGTCGCTATTTAGCGAAATAATTTATAATTATGGAGAAACTTGCAAAATTTACAAGTTATAAAATTTACAAGGTTAGCCCATGATAATTGTTGTGTCTTTAAGCTGAGTTTGTATGTCACCTTCACTATATCGACAATGTCTGAAAGTCGGCAAAGTAGACACATCTTGTCTACATCTAGGTGGAACAACAAAAACAGGACAGTCACTATAAAAAAAGGGATATTCTCTCAAGTAATTGAGAATAAACCTTAACCGATTAAAAACAACTAAAGACCATGGGAATTTTTGACATTTTTCGAAAGAATGATGAGTTAGAGAATATAGTAAGGGTAACATACATTGATCCAGATACTGGAAAAACCATTTGGTCTATGCCAGTTTACCACCCAAAGTCTGGAATCCATCATTATCTAATTGAAATCAGATTTTCAGGCTTTGCAAAAGAATCCATTCGAGAGCTAAAAACTAGCATTTCAAGAAATTTTGGAGTAACTAAATGGAAAATAGTTCCACATATTACGCTCGTTGGACCGTTATCCACAAGTAATGAAAAACTTTTGGTCAAAACCGTAAGGGATGTCTGCAAAAAATATGACCTTGTCAAATTCAGTTTGGATGGATTTGACAATTTTGAAAATAATGTAATCTATGTACGAATCAAGCCATCGGAAGAGCTGAAAAATCTTAGAGCAGAACTTGCACAAAAACTGGCAGAATTTTGTTGATCTGTTGTTTTAATACTTTCATGGTTTCTGCTTTAACCAAATCTGGCTACCATTAACATAATGCAGTATGCGAGAATAGTCGTCCTATTAAGATGACTATTTATATTAGTCATCCTATTAGGATGACTATCTAGGTGAGAAAATGCAGTGGATACCATCGTGGTTAGCAAAGTCGTATGCAATGCTTTATGCAGACAAAGGCAATGAATGGTTTGATTTTGAAGAAGCTGGCAAGATACTCCAAATAGAGGAAAAAAAACCCCTATCCAGAAGGCTCATTCGACTTGAGGAAGCGGGTTTTTTGGTAGCAAAAAGAGATGCCGTAGATAGAAGGAAAAAATATTTCAGAGTTCTAAAGCCCAATGACGTGTTTTTTTCATATGGAATTGTGGCGCATTTACCGACCAAAGACATCATGCAGCGTCTAACACTGACAGCAAAAAAAATTGTCTTTGTTATTGGTGGTGCTTATGCCGCATATGTACACAGCGGATACGCCGTTCCAGGTAAAATCGACATTTATGTCAAGAAGAATGATTTAGACAAGTGCATATCGCTTGTGTCTGATAAATCAACATCTGTCTCAGTTGATGATATGCTTGCGGAGAAAATAAAGAAAACCAACTTTCATGTTCATTCATCATTAACTGAAGAGATGTTGAAAGAGTCAGTCATTATAGAAGA
This sequence comes from uncultured Candidatus Nitrosotenuis sp., assembly GCA_964542205.1. Classification (GTDB taxonomy): domain Archaea; phylum Thermoproteota; class Nitrososphaeria; order Nitrososphaerales; family Nitrosopumilaceae; genus Nitrosotenuis. The sequence continues at coordinate 1,604 of CAZITM010000025.1, read as the reverse complement.
CGTACGATATGAATCAGCGGAAAGTTTGGTAATAAATGGATTGAGAGAACAATCGGATTTTTCTCTTGCAGACTCCTTTTCAGTGTTGATTAAGAAAAGGAAAGACATCGACTACAATAAAATGTCAAAGATCGCAAAAAGCGAGATGCTGGACAGAGAATTAGGTGCGTCTTTTGAATTGCTAAATAACGAAGCAAGAAAAAAAATCTTTAATGATGAAATAATACGAAGGATTCACTCAGAGGCAGATTTCTCGAGGGAGAGGATTTTCCCAAAACACAAAGCGGGAAACGATGACTATCCAGATATCGGAAGGAGATGGGCTTTAAGAATTACTATACCAAGAGCATTTGTATCCAAGATTATTACTGATTTGGTGAGATAAATGGCCAATCCGAAACCAGAAGATGTCGAGCGTGAGAGCCTCAAAGATCTCAAAGTCATTGTAAAAAATGCGAAGGGGTGGAGAGTGGAAACAGTGGTGATAGGAGGCTATGCAGTAAGGGCGTTTACCAATGCCTACAGGTATACAAAAGACATCGATATGGCTGTGGCAAAGGAAGAAAGGGGGAAATTTACAGCCCTTCTGAAAGGGCTTGGCTATGAGTTAAGAGACACCGAATTTGGCCTTGCGGCAAGCAAAAAGTTCGACTCTGACTTTATAGATGTGCATATCAGCGTTGGGAAAATATACGATATTTCTACGGGCAATTCTTATCCAATTACAAAACAGTTGTTTGATGAAAAGAACGATTTGATGGTGCGGTCTAGGTATGATGAGAACAGAAAATTTGATACGACTGCGCCGATAGTTGATTTGAACACTCTGATAATACTGAAACTGATTCCAAAGGGCAGGCCTGGAAAGGATGCTATAGATATAATTTCTTTAGTTTTGGATCAGCGAGAGAGAACAGACATTTCAAAAATCGTAAAACAGTGTAAAGAAACAGTACTCACTGATCACATACGATCTCAGATTCAAGAATTTGCAAAAAAAGTAAACGATGGTGAAATGGACAAAGTTTGGTCTGATGTTACTGGTGCAAGACTGGCTGGCGTTCAGAGACGCAATATTCAGAAGTTTCTGAGAGAACTGGACGGTAGTTTGAGGAATTCCTAAGGTATCTGAACCCATTTGGGTCTAAGAACCGGCCGGTCCACGCGTACGCCACCAGATTCGCATTAGACTCGTTATTTTGTGCTCAAGTCATTTTCTAACTTATTGAGATGTGAGTCAAATAATACCTCTTGAAGAGTAGATTAAAGATTATGACAGAAAGATTCGGAAGGAATTGAGAAGTATCAAAAGGATGCTTAAGTCCAGCTAAATCTAATTTTTCTATATTTTCTACGTCAAGATGGATTCACCAGCTAGACATTACTTATTTTTATCATTAACAAGTTGTTGAATGAGCAACCGCTGTTCTATAATTAGTGATTCTAGACTCTTTATTTTCTTTGAAAACTTTCTTTCAAGGACTTTGACATCAGTGTTTTGCCTTTTTCTGCGTCAGCTATATCATCATGAACTACAAAATGATATACCCTTTTTAGCGCCAAAAGAGTATCTTTTTTGACCGAGTTTGCGTAATCAGAATCAG
>CAZITM010000024.1:0-19022 GCA_964542205.1 uncultured Candidatus Nitrosotenuis sp. | reverse complement strand
ATGGTGACAGGTTCGGCAGAAAAAGATCAATGATGATCACAATTCTTGGTTTTTCTGTATCTACATTTGCAGTGGGGCTGCTGCCGACGTTTGCGATGGTAGGAGTCCTGGCCCCTGTCTTGCTAGTACTTGTAAGGCTTGTCCAAGGAATATTTGCAGGTGGAGAGTGGGGCAGTGGCGCGGTCATAACAATAGAAAGCATCTCAAAACAAAAACGTGGACTGCTGTCGGGGTTTTTGCAGAGCGGTTTTTCGTTTGGGTTTCTTTTGGCCGCAATTGCGTTCCAAGCAATAACACTTGCGTTTCCCGGTCAGGCATTTGAAGAGATCGGCTGGAGGATCTTGTTCTTTACTGGAATAATACCGGGGTTTGTGGCATTGTTTATCAGGCTCAGCATGGACGAGTCGCCGCTATGGGTGGAAAAACGCCTCAAAAATACGCTTGAAAAATCACCGCTAAGAAAGATAGTCTTTGGCAGAGAATATCGAAGAGAGTTTTTTCTGTGCGCTGCCATAATGACTGGAATGGTCTACATGTACCACGGCTCGATAAGCATACTTCCCACATACCTTGAACAGTTTGGTGGCTTTGTAAAGGGCGAAGTGGGAGTCATGATGATCTACGCAACCACATCGTCTTGGGTTGGAATGATTGTTACAGGATGGCTTTCACAAAAGATCGGAAGAAAAAAAGCAATCCTGTGTTTTGTTTTTGCGTCAATTCTTGTTTCCATCCCACTTGCCACGTTAATTCTTAGCAAGTTTTTGTTCGTAGGGCTCCTTGTAGTGGTGTATGCGTTTGTTATTTCTACTGCGTCAGGGCCGGTGCCGGCGTTTTTTTCTGAGCGGTTTCCGACGCAAGCAAGAAACAGCGCGGCCGGTTTTTCATACAATGCAGGCCTGATTTTTGGCTCGTGGTCTCCATTGATTGCACTGTATCTCATGTCGAGCTCCGCAAAAGAAGTGATTCCGATGGCCCTTGGCATAAACATCATGATTGGTGCAGTGATTGTGATAGTGCCGACACTTCTCAGCAGGGAGACAAAAGATGTCGAGCTGCAATGACCTTTTTGTAGTACAAATTAGACATTGCGCCTAGACCTCAAATTAGATCGTCCAGTCTACCTGCGTGTTAAATAATTTTTACAGCCTTCCGCTAATAGAAGATCTGGCCAGTATTGACATCATGATAGGCTATTGCGTCAAATGCAGAGCAAAACGAGAGATGTCAGGTGTAAAGCCAGTCACTCTCAAAAACGGCAAGCCAGCCACAAAAGGAACATGTCCTTCATGTTCTACGGCTATCTTTAGAATCGGAAAGGCATAAGCCTTTTCTACACTTTTTTAGCTAATATTTCCACTCCGGAGTATTGCCGTTCCACATGGCCCGAAACGGGCGCGGGTCTTTGCCGATTTCCTCTTTAATTCTATTTTCTAGCGCAAAAAACATGTTTTCCAGTGCATCGACGCCCCCGTCGGCATAAAGCTCTCTTCCAATCTCTTTCATCCGCTCCTTTTTTTGATCCACTTCTGGCGAGTCGGCGTTTTGCAGGCAGAATGTGATAAGGTCAATCATTTCTTCTTCCAGTAAAAAATCCATGTCGCCGATTGCCGGATTTTCAATATCTAGTTTCTGGTTATCGATTTTATCTTGTCCTGGATTTGTGCCAAGATAAGCTGTGCCTTTTCCTTGTTTTCAAACGATTCTACTTTGTTGTCCATGATTGCGTCGATTTCATAGCTCTTGTCCACAAGCACCTGGGCTACGTGCTCATCTAGGGTTCCATTTCCAATCAAATAGTACGCAAAGACAGTCCCTTTTTGTCCTATCCTGTGAAGTCGGTCTTCTGCCTGGAGGTGGATTGCCGGACTCCAGTCGAGCTCTGCAAATATCACATATCTTGCGCGTGTCAGATTTATTCCGACGTTTCCTGCCCTAAGTCCTGCAATCATCAATTTGGTTTCGCCGTTCTGGAACGAGTCTATTTGTTGTTGTCTGTCCTTGTCGGACTGGCCGCCGATTATGGACGCGGGTTTGAACTCGGCGAGGCTCTGGTGCAAAAGCGTGTGGATTGTTTTATGGTGGCAAAACACAACTACGCTTTCTTCTATTTCCATTATGTTTTTTACAAAGTTAATGACGTGTGGAAGCTTTGCCGCACCTGCTGCCTGTCTTTCGCTTTGTATTGCCCGCTGGTATGCAGACGATGCGTCAAATGCAGTCTGTGCTTCCTTTCTTTCCTCTTCTAGTTTTTTCCAGATTTTTTCCAGCTCTGTGTTGTAATAATTGATGTCAGAGTCTATTACTTCTTTGTAGCGGACCTTTTCTTTCAACTCAGTCAGAACGTCTGCCTTTTTACGTCTTAGCATCACGTGTTTTTGCAGCATGTTACGCAATGACTCGCGCTTGTTTTCCAAGACAATTGCCTTCCCCTTTTCGTTGATATAGCAAAAATACTCACAGAACTCCTTAAAGTTCCCAAGCAGTCCCGGCCTCAGTATGTCGACAATCGGCCAAATCTCAGAGCCGCGGTTGTAAATCGGGGTTCCAGACAGCCCTATTCTGTATTTTACAGTCTCGAGGCTTGCAAGTTTTTTTATCGCGTGGTATTTTTGTGTGGTTTTTGATCTGAGGTGCTGCACCTCGTCGCATATTATGGTTCTGAGATTCAGCTTTGCAAGGTCGTTGTGTCTTTTGTAGAGCAGTTCATAATTGATGATGTAAAAATCGTACTTGCCGATGTCTTCTGATTTTCCAACACGGATTATTGTTGATGTCGGCGGTTGGCCTTCGATAATTTTTCCATTCCTGCTTTTTCTCATGAGAAACTTTGAGATCTCCCTTTGCCAGTTCTGCAGCGTTACAAGTGGCGCCACTATCAACACTGGAAACGCGTTTTTTTCCGTAGCTAAATATGCCAGGGATTGGATTGTGTTATGAGTAATCATTCCATTAACAACATAATTGTGAGTCTTAGGGACAGATAGATCGTATACATAACCATCATGGTACCTAGCTTGGATTTTCTTTATGCCACACCAATGAATTGCTCCTACAGCCAGTTTTTTGAGTTCGTTTGCAAGTTTATGATGATGTGCGTATTCGAGTTTGTCTATAACCAGACATGCTAGTTCCTTGCTCATTCCTTGTGTGTACTTGTATGGCGTGCCAAGTTTAAGTGAACGCAAAGATACGTCCGTATTTGCAATTTTTTGAACTATTTTTTGAGATGGAATTCCTTCGATGTTGGTATTATGACGTTTCTTTGCAAGTGTTTCCAATGCATTTTGTTTTCTTTTCGTCGTAAGTTTGAAGTTGATAACAAATTGTTCTATGGAATTGCCGCCAAACGTACAAACATAGTAAGGCCTCTTGATTTTGGTACCGTTAGTTGCTTCTTTCATTGCAATACGTATTCGAAGCCAGATCCCAAAATGACGGAGAATATCACGCACTCCATAAGCCAAAGAACGGCTGGCAGTTACAAACTCACAGTGTGTTTTTCCTACGTGTCCTTCGGCGTCAAACATTGCTTGTACGAATGCTTTTTGTGCCTCTAACGATGATTCTAACACAGATTGTGGGATAGTTTTGTCAGCAGAGCGATTACTCCACTGGTAACCCCATTTTGAAAAAAAAGAATGTAGTCTTCCGGCCGGAATTACAAACGTCGTTCTGTCTTTTTTTGGTTTTGTGAACACAACACCATACTTTTTTGCAATTTTCCTTACTCTAGACAAAACAACTGGATCAGAATTATAGAATCTACCGTTAGCGTATTTCCCATCAGCAAAATATTCGTATCCTTCTGCAAGTTGCCACGCCATAAGCTCAGCCAGATCAGGCTCAAGAGTGCTTTTTCCAACATGCAAAGACATGGCAGGAACAGCCACTTTATCATTCATGTTAAGTTCTCCCGCCATCTTCCAACCATCCGGAGTCATGAATCTATGACGTTTTGTGCATTCTATTTCAGATCCATCCATAAGCGTTATTTTGACAATTTGTTCGGAAATTTTTTGTCTAAAAATCCTGTCAATTTTTCTGCCGACTATTTTTTGTCCATCAAATGTTTGAATTGTCACCGGTGTTGAAAGTTTTGCCCAGCTTTCATCGTCATTTTGTTCATACACTATCGAATCTTCCCATAAATCGGCAATTGTGATTTGACCGTCAATCGTCTCAATTAATGAATTCCCAACAATACATTTGCCAAGGCCCATGTCGTCTGCAAGCAGCGCGTTGCCAGAAGACTTTAGTAAAAAGTCAAGCCCCTCCCTTTGGAAGTTAAACAGCGTCCCCCGAAACTGCTTGCCAGGATTTGCCAGATGGAGTCGCTCTGTTTTTTTGGGTTTTTTTACCACGGGTTTTGCAGAGGGGGGCAGTTTTTTTTGCCAGACATTTTTTGACAAAATCTCGAGTGGGTACCTGTCCATTATCCATTTTATCTGCCGGATGTTTCTTGGGTCGTCCGGCACTATTGCCTCAAACTCGCCATCGCCGTACCACGCCTGCGGCATTATGCGGGAGACCATCGCAACTGCACGCTCGCCTGTTATCTTCCAGCTCCAAGTGCCAGAAAACTTGTCCAACACATACTCAAGAGTACCAAAACTAGCCATGGCCTTCGATGATCTCGGTTAGGTAGTTTTTTCGATTTATGAATCTTGCAGATGCGGTCATCGTATGATAAAAATTCCTAAAAATTACACAAAGACGTCGTGATTAGTGCAGATTTTGGCAAAACGGCCCAAGCACGGATTATTTTTACATCTAAAAACCCAATATTGGCAAATTCTGCATAAAACAGACGGTTCGTTGCCAAAGTTTTAATCGCAAGAAAGCCAGATTATCTGTGTGAAGTTTGCCCAGTTAGGAGAGCCATCCCTCGAAAAACCACTCATCATTGCGGCGCTACAGGACATGGGAAACATCGGCAACATCGTAATCGATTTCATAAACAAATCAAAAAGAACGATTCCATTTAGGACTGTCGAGTCCACTGAGATCTCGTATGTTCTGGACAAGGGCGGCCACATCGAGATCCCAGAGGAGATCTGGGAGTACCGCCACGCAAAAAACCTCATAGTCTTCGGAGGTGGGTACGGACAGCCAAAGACAAACGAGGAGTTGCACATAGTTTGCAGGGACGTAGTCGATGTGGCAAAAAAGTACGGCTCCAAGTTCATCTATACACTTGGGGGCTTTCACACAGAGCACCCAATTGTAGGTCAGCCGCGGACATTTGTTACCACAACGTCGCAGGAACTCTCCTTGCAGTTGGAAAAACTCGGAGTCGATATGACGCCATCAAAATCGGTAATAACCGGTTTTAACGGCCTAATTCTCGGATACGCAATGACAAACAATATGCATGGGATAGGCCTGTATGGGGAGCTCAACGAGCCATCTATTCCGCAGTACCGCACGGCAAAAAGCGTCATAAAAACGCTGGAAAAACTCACCTACCAGAGCTTTGGCGACACACATGAGTTAGATATAATGGCCGACAACATTGAAAAAAGACTAAAGACTGACTGGGGAACGGAATACTGATCAGTGCTTGTGCATTTCTGCGTTTACATGGCAGTCGCAGCTGCACAGCTCTGTTTTGTGATCGTTTTGGCAGTCAATGCACTCAAAATGCTTGTGTTTTTCACAGTTTCCGCAGATCATTTACACCAGTAATTATGCTAAAGCCATATTTTAGGACTATCATAGATCAATTTCGCTCTTTTCTAGAATCGATGCGGTGAGCTTGTAGTACGACACCGGATCGATCTCCTTTGCAAACCCCTTGTCTATATTGATGAGATAAATCGAGTTTAGTTTTGCGTTGAGGATGTCGTCGTATTCTATTGGCGGGTTCTTGTAGAACTCGTCGCAGATTGTCTTTATCTTTTTGATTTCATTTTCAGGACGTAGTGATGGCGGGTTGAGAAACAACTGGTGGAGAGGTATCATGCCTATGACGGGGGTTGCAAGTGAAAACTCGTTGCAGTACTTGCTGTATCTGGCAATCTTGCTGACGATTCTTGATATGTAGTATCCAATTGTGTCCAGGGCATGCTCCGGTGGTGTAAAGCCTGTTTCTATTTCTATTATGGAGACGTGGCCTTCCTTTTTTGCATAGACGTCGCAGACAAGCGAGTCGGTCAGTCGTTTTTCAACGTCTACCGTGTACCCTTTTGCCACGAGGTTTGCCGCGCAGATTATCTCCAGTACAGAGTGGTTTATCTTTACCAAGTTTTGCTGGTATAGGTCTATTAGTCTCTGGCGCACGTAGTTCAGTTTCGGTATGTCATCTTTTTGCAGTTGTGTCGCAAGTTTGTTGGTGACTGCATAGACATCGTCGCGGAATTTTTCTAAATCCAAAATTCAATGTTACTGCCGGGTGTTGTACTTATAAGATATACTTTGTAAAAATCGAATCAAGAGATTAGAAGGTATCTAGAGTGCTTCTCTTACACTTTTGATTTTTGCAATTGCTGTCGGGTCACCGTTTATTGGCTCGACGGTGATTGTGATTGTGTCCTTTGCGCTTCTGCCCTGCCCATCGCTTACGGTCAGCTCAAAGACAAGAGTCTTTGTCTCGCCGTTTGCTACCTCAGGTGCTTCAAATGAAGGCTTTGGCAGGGATGTCGAAGACAGCGTTACTTGTTCGCCTGAGAGTTGTCTCCAGTCATAGTTGAGGCTTTTCTTCATTGGGTCTTTGCCAGATCCAAAGAGCGTCACAGTCGATAGCTCTGGAACTGTCTTGTCCTTTCCTGCATAGGCAGTTAGCTGTTTTGTTATCTCACCTTTTACTGTGATGGTGACGCTGGCAGGTTCGCTGTCTGCCTGGCCGTCGTTTGCAATTAGTTGGAATGTTATAGGAGTGTCAACTGCCACCTTTGGAGCAGTGAATCCCGTTTCCAGATCAATTTCGCTTGATAGTTCCACGCTCGGTCCCTCAACCTGGCTCCACAGATATGTTAGCGGGTCGTCATCTTCGTCGGTCGCAGAGCCGCTAAGTGACACTGTAGCGCCAATGTCTACTTCTTGGTCAGCGCCTGCGTCTGCCACTGGTGGGGAGTTAACTGGGAGTACTGTGACTTTGGTAACGTCTTTTGATGGGCGGCCGCTTTCATCCGCTACTCGTAGCTCAAAGACTAGAACCTTTACCTTTCCATTTTCGACTGCGGGTGCTGTAAATGTTGGCTCTGGCTCGTCGGTTGCAGATAGCGTTACTTGTTCTCCACCGATTTGACGCCACTCAAATGTAATTTCGTCGCTGTCAGCATCTTCGCCCGTTCCTGACAAGGTGACCGTTGTTTGCTCATCGACTACCTGATCAAGACCTGCGTCTGCAGATGCCCTGACATTATCAGAATAAATTGTAACGGACATGGTATCAGAGTCTTCGCCTCCATATGGGTCGGACACTGTTAATTCAAATTCAAGATCCATTGATGCACCACCGGTTACCTCTGGCGCCAGGAATCTTGCCTCGGCCTTGTTTGGATAAACCAGCTCGACGTCGTCGCCACCTGTTTGTGTCCAAGTGTACTGAAGTTTGTCGCCATCAGAGTCGGAGCCAGAGCCTGTCAGGTATACATATCTGAATGATAGCGAGTTCTTATCAGGACCTGCGTCTGCGATCGGGTTATCGTTTAACGGTCTAACTCTAACAATTACAATATCGGTTGCGCTTCCGCCGCCTTCCGCAGAGCACGTGAATCTAAATGCCATTGGGACTATTGGGCCGTTTGGAATTTCCGGTGCGACAAATGTTGGGTCAGGGTCTGCATTTGATGAGAGCTCTGAGAACGGTCCGATGGTCTGTGTCCATGAAAATGACATGTCTCGCCCTAGTTTGTCAGTGCACTCACCTTCAAGCTGTACTACGTCTCCTTCATCCACCAGCTGATCCGGTCCTGCGCTTGCAGAAATCAGGGAGGGTTTGCCCGCGGTCACTTTGATAATTACGCTGTCTCTTGCAATTCCCCCAAAGCCATCACCGACGGTAAGCTGGAATCGTAAGGTGCCCGTGGTTCGTGACATTTCATCTGTGTCAAAAGTTGGACTTTGGGAATTCGGATCGTCCAGTGTTACTATTGGTCCGTCAATTTGTGACCAACGATAATTCAGCGGATCCCCGTCTGGGTCGGTTCCGCTGCCTTCAAGTGTTACTGCTTCACCTTTTTCGACTGATTGATCCGGCCCTGCATCCGCAGTTGGCGGCTGGTTTCTCGGCATGACGGTGATTTTGATTGTGTCTGTGTCAACGCCGCCATATGGATCGGTTACGGTTAACTCAAATGTGAGAATTTTGACTTTGCCATTTTCGACTTCTGGCGCTTTGAATGTTGGTTCTGGCACGTCTGCAGAAGGCATTAGCTCGACTTCCTCGCCGCCTATTTGAACCCACGAGACATCCAGCGTGTCATCGTCTGGATCTACGCCTTCGCCAGACAGGGTGACAAAGTCGCCGGATTTTACAATATTAGCTGTGTGTGGGGTAGTGGTGTCAATTTGCGCCAATACCTGGGACGGGACGGTTCCCAAAACTAGCAAAGTCAGCAAAACAGTGTAGAATTTTAATTGCAACATTTTTAACGTAAAAATCACGCCGATTAAAAGCTTTCGCTCGATTGGGGACAATTTTTAGATCAATTTTTGATTCGCGAGCTTTTTTCCACACTAATGTCGAGTCGATCATCAAAAGGCAAAATCGATCTGCTCAGACCGGCCGTCGCAATACTTTGTTTTTGGATCAGTTTGTGATTTGATCAGAAATGATCGTCTGCTCAAAAATAACTGATTTGGAGCTATTTTCAATTTGAGCTGTAGGGTTAACAAAAAAAAGGTGAAAATTCGCCATTGAACCACTCAGGCATTGTCGGAGTTTTATTGGCAGGAATGCTCTTAGGCAGTGCCACGTTTGCCTCTGCAGCGACGCTTTGGGACTTTGTTGTCAAAGCAGAGTTTGAAAAGCCCAGAATCGCAATAAACGAAAAGCCTGTGATTTTTGGAACTGTCCTCAACCAGGCATCAAAACCCGTCCAAGGAGCAGAAGTGAAAATTCGCTTTGCAGGAGTAGTCGTCACCACCACCACTGATTCTTCTGGCGGCTTTCGATACGAGTTTGAGGAACAAAACATTCCGGGTACGTTTTCCGTAAGTGTCTCGGCAAGAATAAACGATCTTAAGGGATTTGCGACTACCACCCTGAGGGTAGGTGACAAGATATCCACTTTTGGCGATCTTTATTATCACCCGCAGGCTTTTGGGAACAAAACCAATCTATCCGATGTTTCAGGCGACCCTTACAAGGCACTGAAGTTAAAGCATTATCAAAAATTCATCGAAGATCAATACAAAAGGAAGCTAAAACAGGAATACATCGAATCCAAGAACTTTGAGTTGGGCCAAAAGCGCGAATCTGCAAAACAACAACTTGAGCTTGCTCTAAAGGAGAGGCCGGTCGGTGCAGGTCTGTACGGCGGCGATGAATATGAAAGATACATCGAAAAGCTAGATCCCCGAATCAAAGGAACCATCTCAGGCCAGCTAAACTATACAAAGCGGATCTTTGAGGAGGCCCAGTATGCCATGAAGTCGGTGCTTGACAATGGTGGCTCCATGCAAGAAGCAAGAAAGGCATACATGGAAAAGCTTTCGACTACAAAAGAACAGCTCATAAAGATGAGTGACAATGGCACTGAAAATCATTCCAAAATAAAAACAAAAAAGGATGCAAAGATCAACAGCAAAAAGGTAACCGGCCTAAAGCTAAACAAGCATCTCAAATGACCTCAATTCCAAATCGGAACTTGGAAAATTGCTCAATTTCCGTCAAAGATATAATCAGTGTTGACTAAATATTGCCCATGCTCACTGCAAGAGTTAGCTTGGGTAACGGCGTCGCAAGACACCTAGCAGTGTTTGCCGGTGGGCAGGGCGTTTTTAGCGAAAAAATGTGGCAGGAAATTATGGATTTTGGAATAGATGCAGATGATCTCCAAAAATCTCGGCCCACCTACAGGGAGATATTTGAGATCTATTCTGCAGTCGCAGCCTACACCGCAAGTGTCAGATATCTAAAAGAAGTCAGCGGCCTTATCTAGCGTTTTTTTATACCGCTGGTGATGCGACAAGCAGATTGTGGATAACATTTTAAGCTAATTTGCCAACTTAAATCGATGGGCCTAAAGCGCTACTTTGCAAGCCGCGGCATCATATTGTTTGGGGTGCTGATGGCAACGCTTCTCCTCACAATACTGCTTGTCGGCTCCAACATGGATGCGATAATGAAAAAAGGCGTCGCCATCCAGGTCAGGTCAGAAATAGTGCAAAACGCGGATCTCGTAGCGGGGTTTCAGAGCACGTCAGAGCTAGAGTCCTACATCGAAGGCCAAATCGAGCAGCGAATAAAGAGTCTTGGGCTAGACATGCCGTGGTATTCGCCAAACAGGATAGGGCTTGCCATGTACAAAATACTTGTCTTGGATTTTGGACACGCCACGTTTCTTACCAGTGATTCTGGCTCCACTGCCGTAAGTGATATCATTTTAGAAAAACTGCCAAAGACAATCCTGCTCTTCACTACTGCCACGGTCATAATCTCTATAATAGGCATATTCATAGGTGCCACCGCTGGGAGCAGGCCCGGCTCAAAAATAGACAGGGTGACGTCGTCGTTTGCAGTAATCAGCAGTAGCTTTCCGGTGTGGTGGATAGGCCTGATTATGATCTTTACATTTTCGTTTTCGTACAACTTGTTTCCGGCAAGGGCCACACCGCTGCTGTCCCCAGACGATCCGGGATACATACCGGCGCTTCTCTACCACATGACGCTTCCGCTGATCACCATAGTCCTCATAGGGTTTGGAACGTGGGCGTATCTTGTCAGGAACTTTATGATAGGGATACTCCAGGAGGATTTTATTTTTGTAAAGCGGGCAATCGGCATAAGGCAAAGCAGAATAGTGTTTGGTAGCGCGCTAAGGAATGCCGCACCTCCAATAGTTACCATTCTTGCGCTAAGTCTCTCAGGCTCACTTGGTGGCGCCATAATTACAGAAGCGGTCTTTGACTGGCCTGGCATGGGCAGACTCTACTTTGAGGCAATAAACGTAATGGACCTGCCGGTGATAATTGGCGCTACATATGTCCTGACCGTGTTTTTCCTCATAAGCATCTTTGTTTCGGATCTGCTCTACGGGTATCTCGACCCAAGAATCAGGACTGTTTGAAATGGCAGACTACAGTGAGATCAAGGCAGGCCTTGCCAGAAGCAAAATCGGCCTTGTCGGCATCGGAATACTTGGTTTCCTAATTTTGGTTTCTGTGTTCACGATGATATTCATTCCAGTCGAGACGTACAAACAATGGAACAATCCCGCCAGCTGGACTGCATTTCCCAAGTCCGCACTACCAATTTGGGTGAACTTTTTTTCCGAAGAAAAACTTCCAGAGCACCAAATCCTTGACAACCCACAGACAGTTTTGCAGGAAGGCGGTTCGCTGTTTGTGACTACGCAAAGCTTCGAAACAGACTATCACTATGATTACTTCCCAAACGAATTTCTTTTCCAATATACGATAAATTATGAAGGCTCACCATTATTGCAGCTTAGCGTGCTCCGGCCGGACGGAGTGGTCTTGCATCTTACGTCGTCATCTCTTCCGCAGTCTCCGCGACCAGTCACATACTCTGACAAGGTTTTTTCCACAAACGAGTCCATCAAAAAGAACCTAGTGCTTCAGTCGTCCAAGTTCTCATACCCAATAGATGAGATGACTGCAAAGGAGATCATTTTTTCAAAATCGGATAGCAGCGAAGTCCTAAAAGGCAAGTACGTCTTTTTTGCAAAGATTTCAAGCGTAGATTCGAAAAACGCGTTTTCTGATTCCAAGCTGATTTTAGGAGGCAGTGTATTTGGCCTTGTAGGCACGGACGAGCTTAGACGCGACCTCTCGATTGGATTGTTGTGGGGTACACCGATGGCGCTCTTTATTGGAGTGGTAGTTGCGGTCGGCTCTGTAGTGTCAGGCCTGGTTTTTGGCGTCTACGCAGGCTACAAGGGAGGAAGGACAGATGAGTCCATGATGCGGCTCAACGATGTGGTTTATGCTCTTCCGGCCCTGCCGTTTTTGATAATTTTGTCAGTCACGACATCAAACAGTATATTTTTGCTGATAGGGTTCCTGATGATCTTTGGCTGGGTCGGCATCGCCAAGGTTTCACGCAGTCTTGCACTGCAGATAAAGACAAGACAGTTTGTCGACGCCGCAAAAACCATGGGCCAAAAAGATTCCAAGATAATTTTTAGGCACATAATTCCGCAGATAATGCCATATGCGCTGGCAAGCATCGCGATATCGGTTCCTGCTGCAATCACCACAGAGGCCGGGCTCAGTTTTTTGGGCCTTGGCGATCCGACATTTCCCACATGGGGCCAAATACTGCACGATGCCAAGTCGCATGGCGCAGCAGCACGCGGGCTTTGGTGGTGGATAATGCCGCCAGGGATAATGGTCGCGGTGACTGGCCTTGCGTTTGTGTTTATTGGAAACTCTCTTGAGGCAATAGCAAACCCGAAGCTAAGGCGCTAGCTTATCTGGAACTCTCTGATTATCTTTAGTGCCTGGTCGTTTAGCTTTATGGTGTATGCCGCGGCGTTTGGGTCTGTGGTCTGCGATAGTTCCTCTGCGAACTTTGTCTTGTCCTTTCCCCTCTCATACATTCCGCCGGTTTCTTTGATACAGAGTGGAAATTTCTTTAGGCTCAGGCCGTTTTTGAGCAGGTGCTCGATGAATTTTTTGTAGCCTTCGACTTCATACCAGTCGATTTGTTTTTCTTCGCAGATTGCAATCCATGTGTCTATCGAGTTTTGGTATATGGCCTTTTGGCGCAGTTTTTCAAGCGACATGAGCTAAAAGTCAGCGCGCTTCATCTTTGAACCACACCTAGGACATGTTGCGCCCTTGAATTTGTGGCTGCACGTAAGGCACACATACTTGACGGTTCCACCGCCTTCGGGGTTGAATCCAAAGAATCCACCCCCACCAGAATCCCCATAGCCGCGCATTTTACTCATGTATCTGCGGCGGATAAAGAGCGGCAGCATGATAAAGATTGCAAGCGCCGCTACAAGACCGTATGGGAACGGAAGTACCATCTGCAGCCCAATACTTACGGCAAGCGACGCAAACAAGAATATCAGGTAATTTCTATAGTTGTACAACACATTCATTTCCTTTAAAAGGCTATTAAAGTTTTGTCAGCTTTTTTCCTGCGCATCCGACTCGAAAATTATTTCGAGCTGGTTTCCCTCACTGTCCCACGCAAAAATGTCGTCGTTTTGCTCGTATGGCGACTTGACTATTATTGAGACGAGACCGAAGAAATTGTGCAGGTCAGTCACAGACGGTTCTGCAGAACCGCTTGGGTGAGAGTGCGCGATTCCAACGTACGATAGGTCGAATGGCAAAAAAGAGTGAGGAAAACCTGCAAAGGTCTGGTCGCTGTACGAAAACGGCGGAATCACGAGTCCGTCGACTGTTATTGTTCCCTTTTTCGACCTTCCCTTCAAAATCAAGATCCCTTCGGATGGGTGTTTGATCTTGCAGTAGGTAAGTATTCCGTCGCGGGCTTCTTTTTTTAGAACCACTTTGCGCTCCAGATCAAACTTCACACCGGTCACTCCAGCACCACTTGGTATCTCTTGCCGGTGATTTGCTCGAGTGCATGCTCTAGTTCGTCTACTAGGTTTTGCTTTTGCTCTGTTTGTCGTTTTAGCTCCGATTCGAGGTTTGCTATCTTTAGCTTTGCGTCCTCTTTGTCTGATTTTGCCTTTGCCAGCCGCCTCTCGAGTGTCTCGATCTGGCTTATGTCGAAACTTTCTAGGTTTTTTCTCAGCTCCAAGGCTTGTTCGCGCAGCTCATTTTTTTTGGCCCTAAAGCCATCAAGGAGGGATAGCGTGTGCGTTATGTAGTCAACGGACTTGTCCGTTTCTTTTACAGACACAGCGCCTGACATTATTCCTTTCATGCATGACTCCAGAATCCTTACAATGGCGTTTTTGTCCTCCATTATCACCTCAGAGGGGTGTTCGACGAGCCTTTCCAGCATTGTTTTTAGTGGTTTTTCAAGCGATGTAACATAGACGTATTTTCCAAGCGCTCTTGATATTTTTGAAAACTCTTCGTCGATTTCCTTGTTTAGGCTGTTTTCCTTTGCCTCGACTTGCTTTATTTTTTCCTGACATTCCAGAAACTTTGCAAATACAGGCGACGAAAAAACATTCGAGATTTGTTGTTGAGTCATGCTGGCCACCACCTCGGCGTCACCGTACGATTCTTTGAGCTTAGCTATATGTCTTGTGTTATCGGCCATGCTTTGAGTTGTGCTCATAATTTTTCCAGTTTTGTCATTGATCATTGCAATTGATGATTCTAGTGACGAGACTTGGCCTATCAGTTTTGATATCATGGTATAATTTTTTGTCACCAGCTCAAGGTGTGCCTTTAGGTCTTGGGCGTATTTTTTTGCAAACACGTGGATGACACGACTATTCTTTCCAAGTACATCGCCTATTTTTTTTAGTATGTGAGATGCAATCTCCGATGCGGTTAGAACATCGGTGTAGATTTTTACTTGCGGCAGTTGTTTTTGCGATTCTTTTGATATTATATCGATTACCTCGGCCTTGCTTCTTGTCACTAGGATTTTTAGTCGGTTGTCAATGTCGTCGATTTTTAGATCATCGCTTTTTAGCTGGTCAACTATCCCGTAAATTGCGTTTAGTTCTTTTTTCATGTCTTCAAAGAGTGTTCGTGTCTGCTCGAGGACCTTTTTTTGCTTGTCTTCTTTTTGTTTGTCTAGGATCTGACTTATCTCAGGTATGTGAATGAGCTGTTTGCTCGGGCTTGGCGCGGTTTGCTGCTCATTTTCCTGAGATTTCTTGCTCCAGCCAAAAACCATATCCGTACTAGAATGTCTAGCAAAATTATATCTGTCGATGGCTAAAATTTAAAAAACTACAACCAGCCACCATTTTATGAGTCGGCTCATCACGGCAAACCCTTCGCAAAACAGGTACTGCTCTACTGTGACTCGGTCAGTCACGATTCATAGAACGCCAGACAAAGTCTGGGATGAGATCAGTGACTTTGCAGGACTGGCAGGTTGGGTAAGAGATGTGCAAAAAACCGAGTTTCTCACAAAGACAAAACGCGGCATTGGTGCTGCTAGGGAGATATCATTTTCCGACGGAGGACACGTAATTGAATATGCCGTAGGCTGGGCCGATAAAAGCCACATATCATACATTGCTACAAGTGGCTTGCCTCTGGATGGATACCATGCGACGATCTCCATTTTACAAAAAGGCAATATATCCGAGGTCAGCTGGACGTCGTTTTTGATAAGCGACAGCCAAGACAAGAAAAAGTTTGAGGAGTTTTTAGAGTTCATCGAGTCGTTTTACAGCGGTTCCTTAAGAAATCTCAAGGCAAAGCTGGAAAAAGCATCTTAAGTCGCCATGCATTATTCTTAGTATGAGCGATACGCGGTTTACGATGCTAGGCATTGCACTCATTTTTGCAGGGTTTTTGATCTTTGGAGTATTTGGGCAGCAGTACTATAACATTTCAATCCAGCAGCGCGAGTTCGGAGATTGTTATGAGTTTGAAGACGGAAAACAAATCGAAATAGAGTGTGGTGTGGCAACCGAAGGTATGACGGCATTTTTTGCTCTAGTTCTTGGGCTGATTGGCGCCGGAATATTTTTTCTGGTCAAAGGTGCCCGAGGCAGATGGGATCAAGATGTCAAGCCCGAAGACGCAGTAGGGCCAAGCTCGACATTCCCAAGCTAGACTCTGATTATTCCGTTTTGTATCAGGTACTGGATTCCATGTACAAAGTCAGAGATTTCTATTTTGTCGTCCGCCCACCACCTGGCATTTGTCTTTATCCATTGCGGTATGGTTGCCTTGCCTGCGCCTTTTTCTGTTGCAGGAATTTTGATTATGTGTTGCTCGATTAGGTATTCCAGCCCCTTTGTAAAGTCAGAATCACTAATCTTTCCATCTGCCCACCACCTGGCATTGTCTTTTACCCAGTCCGGAACTACGATAACGCTTTGGTCAAGAAGTGTTGGGATCCGTTCTAGCGACACTATGTTGATTCCAGTGGATTTTGCGTCGCGAATTACCGACTCTAAAAGATCAAGCCGAGTTGCGTCGATTTCGTTTCTGAACTCACCGTCTTTGATGGCAAAATCTGATGGCTGCATGCTTATGACTGCAAAGCCATATTGTGCAATGTTTGAGTTGATTTTTTGCATCGCCTTTTGTGGTGTGGTTCCGCTCAGGAACGGATCGTCGACTACAAGATTCCCAAACGTCTCTGTGCTCGGGACATGCCTTAGCGTTTCCAGTGTTGCTGACTTTTCTTTTGCAATGCTTGAGCTGAAGTAGAGAATTTTGTTGTCGGCCGCTGCGGCGACAGTGTCTTGGTTAAACGAATCGTATGGAGGTGCAAAAATTACAGCCCGCACTCCAAAAACCTTGCTTATTTTTTCGTTGGTTTGCTTGATGCTCGAGGCCTGTCTTTGTTTGTCGTAGCTTGTGTGGTCGATGTATTCCCACCCCCTGCTTGCGATTCTCGTGCCTGCAGGATTACTTTCCAGTTTTTGTTTTATCAGATCGACTGTCTTTGGGTCGTCGCCGATGAACTTGCCAATCACTGTCATAGTGAGTGGGATTTGGTGCTTGTCAAAAGTTTCAATAACTGTACTTTGGACGTCGTTTAGCCAAAAGTCCTGGACATTGTCAAGCCTAAAAGCAATGCAGTTGCAGTTTTTTTCCAGAGTTTTTTGTTCTGTTGGTTTTGCTGCCTTTGGTACGCCATAATCTTGAATCGAGCCAATTGTTAGTATCTGGAGGTTTTCTGCGCGAACCCTGTCGAGAAGTGTTCCTAGCTCCGCAATTTTGGTATTGTTTACCTTGTTTACATAAATTCCGTTTTCGTTCAACGAAAACTCGTGTGGATGCATCATGACTACGGCATACCCATAGTTGAAGATGCTGTCGTTTATTTTCTCAAGAATCTGTTCGTTTGTCTCATGGTGCCAAAGCCCGGTGTTTGTGTTCACCTTTGCGGTATATGCCAGCATTGGAAACTGGTAAAAGTCAGATTTTTTGAACTTTGGCGGAGCGTCGACTACTCCAGTTTCGCCAGGGCTCATATGGGTAAATCCATTTTCTTTGAGGGCCGAGAGGGTGTCATTGTTGAACAGGTTTTCTGGCGGTATGAATGTGGTTGGCCTCACACCGAACACCTCGAAAATTTTGTCGTTGGCTTTCTTTATGTCTGCGGCCTGATCTGCTTTTGTCATCTTTGTGTAGATGTTGTGCCGCCAGCTATGGTTTGCAATTTCAATTTGTCCCTCTACTAGCCCATCCCTGATGGTTGAGACGAGCTTTTGCTCGCTCCCAGTCACACCGCCAATCACTCCCAGCGTGAGAGGTGCGTTTTTGTCTCTGAATGTAGAGATTATCGCCTGTTGTGCAGGAGAAAGGAAAAAGTCCTGCACATCATCCAGTCGGAACGCGACACAGTTACAGTTTAGGTGATCGTCGTTTAGCTCCGGGTTGTGCAAATAGATTTTGATTTTATCAATAGAGTCAGTCATGGTGAGTTTTTTTCCTGCAACAGTTTTTAGGAGATTTGAGTTGTCTTTTTCTTTTATGTACAAGGCATAATTGCCGACTTTGAGATTTGTAAAGTGAGCAAGACCCTTGTCCGTCACAGGAGATTCTGCAATTTTGTTCTTTTTTATGTCGTATATTTGCGCTACAAACACGCCGTCCTGCTTTGCAACCTTGTTTGTCGTAGTGTTGTAGACTTCGACTGTAAACATTTTATCAATTATTGCAGGCCAGCTCGTCACTATTTTGAATTCTTGTGCAATGTTTGGCTGCAGTTTTATTGGCGAATGCGTATAGACCAAGTTCTGTCCCAGTGAGACGTCTGCATAATAGTAATTGCCTTCCTTTATGCTAGGGTATAGCCACACCCTTTCTGTCTGGCCGTTTTTGTCAGTTTCAGAATAAGCCCAGGATTTGCCGTCCTGTGATTTTATCCAGACCATTGCGTTTTGGATAGGTGTTTGTCCGTCCCTGTAGTATATGCTCAGGCGCATGCCGCCGGTGTTCTTTATGGTGATGTCTAGCTGCTCCTTGTTTTTTTCCAACTCGATGAACCCGACTCCGGCATACAAGCTATTCATGTAGACTTCGACTTTGTAGCGGTGTCCCAATGGAAGCTGAGTGGTGGCTGGATTGTTTTCCAGCGGCGCGATTATTTTGAGCTGGGTTGTTTGCAGGCCCTGAAATATTCTAATCTCAAGTGCGTTTGGGGGGACTCGATCGTTGTTCTCATTTTTGACAAGAATCTCCAAAGTGCCCGTTCCTTCTTGGGCAAACGCAGGTACGACAAAAAAACACGCAACTAGCAACCCAAGACAAATTCTGCCGATCATTGCTTTACCCTCTGTGCACTGGTCCATACAGCTTTTTTGCCAAATGCCTCTTCTATTATTGCCTTTACGATAAGAAAGTCGATCAGCTGCTTGTACCCAAGAACCATGAATATGGAAAAGACCAGCATTTTTTTGTCGTCTCTGTCCATGCGTATTGCCATTGCGGACAGCAAAAACTGCATTATTATGAACATCAGCAAGACGAATGCGACAAAGGAGTAGTTGCCCGTAATTATTTGATATGCGGCAAAGCCCCAGAGCATCAGGCTTGCCACAGGCACTATCAGCATATGGATTGCCATCAGCGGATAAGAAAGCCGATGCAGGTACCCGAACCTAGGGTTCAGTAAAATGTCGTGGTGTCTTTTCAGTACTTGGAGATTTCCGCGGTACCATCTTTTTCTTTGCCTGTAAAAGTCTCGCAGTCTTTGCGGCGCCTGCGTATAGGACACCGCGGAGTTGCTTCCACTCACTACCATCCCGGAGCGG
>CAZITM010000023.1:0-19968 GCA_964542205.1 uncultured Candidatus Nitrosotenuis sp. | reverse complement strand
ATCAACTTTGCCATCTATTGATACGCCAAGATAGTTTTTCTTTCTTCCACTCAACACAACATATCTGTACACCTTGTCTATCTCGAGATCTACACCATGATCTCTTTTTGCATCTTCGATTACTTTGTTGATTTGTTCCGGCGTTGGATTTTTGACGAACAGGCTGTCTGTATCCGAATACAATACTTGAATCCCATTGTCTCGGCATTTCTTGATGGTGTCCATGATGATGTGTCTTCCAACAGCTGTGGTAGCCTCTGCCGCAGGAAGAAAATACAATGGAAATATCTCTGCGCCCATCACACCATAGCTTGCATTGAGAATTACCTTGAGTGCTTGGCTTACTACTGTGTATAGTTCTTTTTGTTCTGGAGATTTTGCTTTTCTTGATAAATTCTTATAATAGTTTACGCGAAGATCGCGAAGCGAGCCAATCAACATTGATGTCAATCCATTGTGTTTTGTGCAAACCCAATGATTTGTTCCAGGAATGGTGTTTTTCTTGCATTCTTCATGCGCACACCTAACCGTTTCATAAGAAAGATTCCGAACCTTTATGATGCTTGGGTACAGGGATGCAAAATCGGCTACGGTGACGTTGAAGTGAATTCCCTCCACTGGCTCGATGACCAAGCCGCCTCGGTATTTTTTGTCTTTTATGATTGCTTCATTTACCACCCCCTGGGATCTTACGTCAAGCTCCTCTCTTCTTGGGATCAGTGCGTTGCGCTGCCTGTGCTCATAATATAGTAAACTGCGTATCCATTGCGAGACGCCCATCCTTGCAATGTCATCAATTGGCATCCTTGCGATTCTAGATATTACCACAAGCAGATTCATCAGCAAGTCGTTGTTGAAGCTGGTAAGCCTTTGTGTTAGTCTCGCATCGTTGTAACAATAATTTGCAAGCTGGTAATTTGACAGCTGATCGAGCTCTACGCCATAATCAAGTTTGGCTTCGTTTAGCAGCGCCATGCAGACGCTGTTGAGTGAAAAGTCGGTGTACTTGTGGCTAAAAGCGTAGATCTGAAACGACCTGTTAGACATGGTCCGGTACAAATCTATGTGAACGCCGTGCTTTAGGGTTGCAGAGTCTCGCATCATGTATAACGGATTTTCCGAGTTTTTGATTCCAAGTCTTTCTGCGCGGTTGAAAAGATACGGCATGTCAAACTCATCGCCGTTATAGGTGATCACAAACGGGTACTCTGAGATTATCTTAAATGCGTCTTCTAACATTTTTTTTTCGTCGTTTTGTTGGTAAAATACCACCTTTATGTCTGGGTCGAGATCGTTTTTGCCGTCATCTGAGCCGTCCTTTCTTAGGACAAATACCTGCCTGAGCCCATCAGAGGCGTCAAAACCAACCGCGGTAACTCGTTTTTCCGCTATCTTTGGGTCTGGTATTCTGCCGACCTCTGACTCTACCTCGATGTCAAAGCTTAGCCTGCGTATTTTTGGGATTGGTTGGTTTAGGAGCTCTGCCCACTGGGTGATGTAATCCTGGAACTCTTTTGTGTTGACGATCCCTTTTGTAGTGTTGACATCCAGGAGCAGGCTCTTCATTGCAAGACTGACATCTTCGGTAATCTCAAAATTATATGGCATGATCTTACCATCCTCAACGGAATAGAATTTGCCGACTATGAGCCCCCTATCATACAGATAGTTTTCGTAATATTTGATGTCTGATTCCCATGTTTCTATTATGTTTCGAATGCTTTTTTCTGTCTGGGTTCCGCCAATCGCAAGCGGATCTGTGACTATGATCTTCGATACCAGTGTTTCTTTGTCTTGAAGAAGGTCCTTTCTTTTCATTTGCTCTATTTTGATGATGTCCTTTCTGCCTGCAAGAAAGCCAAGATCGTCCGGCGATAGTTTTGAATAGCAGTATGGCTTGTGTCCTGTTTCATCTGTCCACAGAACTATCTTTTGCGACTCTGGATCATAGAATTTTAGCACGGCGGCCATTTTTTGGTTGTCATAAGTAGCAGACACCAGCAATGAGGGGGAAAGCGATTTTAGTTGAGGCTGCTGCGCTTGCATTTTCAGCTACCCCTTTTTCTCATCGACTAGAGAACTAGCCCAGCGCTGAATTTTTTTCTTATCAAGTTTTATTACCTCGACTCCGGCTTCGCTTAACAAATCATAATCCGTTTCCGGATACGTGTCAAGACATACGATTTTCTTGATGCCTATAGTAATTGCCATTTTTGTGCATTCCAAACACGGCACAAATGTGGTGTACAAAATTGCATCTTTTGTGCCCGCTTCTATTCCCATTATTGCGCAGTGCATGATTGCGTTTGCTTCCGCGTGGTTGCATAGGCAGCGATCAAGGGATTCGCCCGACTCGAGTTTGCCCTCCATTCTCAGCTGGCATCGTTTACAACCTCCCTCAAAGCAGTTTTTTACGCCTGGAGGCGTTCCATTGTACCCCGTTGCGATTTGCCGATTGTTTCTGACGATTACAGCCCCGACCTGTCTGGTCATGCAGTTTGAGCGGAGCTTTGCAAGTTCTGCCTGAAGCATAAAATACTCGTCCCAGCTTGGTCTCTCAAATTTCCCACTCACAGGTACACTAGAACCCTTTGATATTTAGATGGATCTCCGGCTTTGGGCTTTTACCATATTATTTGAAATTAGCTAACGAGCTACAATCGGCTACACGAAACTATAAAATCCAAAGATCTCACCTTATCCATCAATTGGCAGAATACCTCACTCACCGGTTCATAAAACCAAACGCCATAGAGTCGCGCGATTACCAGATATCGCTTGCCAATCAGGCAAAAGGCGAAAACTGCCTCATAGTGTTGCCCACAGGTCTTGGCAAGACGGCAGTTGCGTTGCAAGTCATTGCAGAATACCTATCAAAGGGAACCGGCGGGGTTTTGTTTTTGGCCCCAACTCGTGTCTTGGCAAACCAGCACTATGAGTTTTTGAGAAGCAATTTGAATCTGGAAGACATTGCATTGCTGACAGGTGAGGACACTCTTGCAAAAAGAAAAAAACTCTGGGCAAACAGCGTCATTTGCGCAACCCCAGAGATAACAAAAAACGATCTAGAAAGGGGAATTGTTTCGCAGGAGCAGTTCAGTCTCGTCATATTTGACGAAGCTCACAGAACTGTGGGCGACTATGCATATTCGTGGATTGCGCATAGATTTGCTGGAACAAACACTCGTATACTCGGCATGACGGCGACTCTCCCAAGTGAAAAAGACAAGGCCACGGCAATAATTACTACGCTTCGAATAGCAAGTGTCGCGCAGCGAAGCGAGGACAGCCCGGATGTCAAACCATACATACAGCACACCAACACAGAATGGGTCAAAGTCGAGCTGCCGCACGAAATGAAGGAGGTTCAGTATTATCTGCGAAAGGCACTCCAGGTACAATACAGTGAATTACAACGGTGCGGCCTTCGACTTTCTGGGAATGCCTCACTTTCCCAGCTTTTATGCTCACGTGACTATGTTTTACGACAAAACAGAAGGGCGGCAAAACCGCTTTTTACTGCCATACGCCTCCACTATTCTCTAAATATTTTGGAATCGCACGGCGTGACTTCATTTCTTAGGTTTTGTGAGCGAACGCGTGAAAAAAAGGGAGTTGGGATCAAGGACTTGTTTGAGAACGACTCGAACTTTCTTAGAGCGCTAGCATTTGCAAAGGACGCACAGAAAAAAGGAATCGAGCACAGCAAAATACCAAAGCTTGCAGAGATGATCAAGTCAGTTCCAGGAAAGACAATAGTCTTTACCAGCTATCGTGATTCAGTCGAGATAATTCATGAAAAGTTAGTAGAAATGGGAATTGCGGCTGCGTTTCTGATAGGAAAGGCCGGAGAGACTGGCCTAAAACAAAAAGAACAGATAGACACCGTGCAGAAATTCCGCGACGGAACGTACAGTGTTCTTGTCGCAACGCGAGTAGGCGAAGAAGGCCTTGACATTTCCGAGGTAAACCACGTCATATTCTTCGATAATGTTCCAAGCTCGATCAGATTCATCCAAAGAAAGGGCAGGACTGGGAGAAAGTCCGTCGGAAAACTCACAGTACTCATTGCAAAAGATACCATTGATGAGGCATACTATTGGGTAGGTCAACGAAAAATCAAGGCTGCTCAAAACATGGGCGACAAGCTAACAAAGGATTTGCAGAGACAGAATGGCGATTCAAAATCAGTTCTTGATGCTTATTTTTAACACGATTATATCACAGTAACCAGCCATTTAACTACGCGATCATGATAAAATTCTACCACGATTTGTGGTAGGATCGGTAAGCTCGGGATACCGACTGTTTGAAAAACAGTTTATCTGTGGTTCAGACATCGTGGGTTCAAATCCCACTCCTACCAGCCTTAACACAATTCAGATATTAAAACAAACTGTCTAATTCACACATCTCTAGGCGAGCCTTTTGATTATGTGATATCCATATTCTGACTTTATTGGCTCAGAGATTTGACCTACCGATAGCTTGAATGCTGCGGCCTCAAACGGTTTTACCATCCGACCACGCCCAAAATAGCCTAGGTCTCCGCCTCTTTTTCCACTTCCGGTATCAAGTGAGAGTTGTTTTGCTAGTTCGGCAAACTTTTCTCCTTTTTTTAGCCTGTCCAGTATGGCTAATGCCTGGCTTTGTTTTTCAACCAGTATGTGTGAGCATTTTATTTTGTCTGACATACATTCCAATAGAAACCGGATTTCAAAAGTCTTACGTCAAGCCCCACGATGTTTTTGTTTTAGGAACTAGCTTCAAAAACGGCGCTTCGCCCTCTTTCCACGGATCATTACGAACCCAACCAAATTTTTCAAAGAATCTGGTATAAATTTTCTTAAACTCTGGACCTCCTTCAATTATGTCTACTTTGCCTTGCGCAAGCACTGCTTTGTGGCCACCTGGCTTGTAGACATCAACAGAGATTGCGGCGTTTTTGTTTTGTTTTATGTTTTTGCAGGTCCGTGTCTTGTAATCGGTGGCAACATAAAATGCGCCGTCTACAAAAATAAACGAGACTGGTTTTACGTGTGGGATGCCATCATGCTCAGTTGCAAACCTTGCCTCTTCGATCGACGACAGGAACTTTATTTCGCCATCTGAGAACTTCAACTAAAAATCCTCTCCCTTATCTGCGGAATCTTGGAGTAGATCATGTTCCTTATCTTAATTTGGTCCTCTTCAGTGGGCACGCCGTTTCTTAATGTAGCGACGGCTGTACTTGCCATGCCCAAAGCCATACCCATAACTATCCCGTAGACAAACTCCTTTGGATTTTCTACTCTAAGCTCTGCATTGTTCTGGCCAATTTCCTGCATGTATATTGGAATGGTTTGGAGAACCCCGTCAAGTGTTTGATTTATGAGCTGCTCTAGTTGATCATCTTGGCTCATGTATGTTATCTATATGAGCCAGTAATAAATTTCAGGTATACAAAAATGCTTTTAATGGCGATTATTTTCTACTCAAACAATGATCACGTATTTTACCGTGACTACGGCAAATGAGATACTGCCAATGGTAATTGAAAAATACAAAAATCTGCAAAAACAAAAACAAGAGGTACAAAAACTCGAGGCTCACCTAAACAGCCAAAACTCACACAAACTGGCAGACTATGTCGCAATAAAACGACAGCTCAACTCCGCAATTACGAAATTTTATGCTGCCGTAGAGAACCTTGAGAACACGGGAGTTGTCCTAAAGAGCCTCGACGAAGGACTGCTGGATTTTCCGTCAAAAAGATTCGACGAGGATGTCTGGCTTTGCTGGAAGGAGGGTGAAAAGGAAATAAGGTTTTGGCACGAAAAAGACGTCGGTTTTATGGGACGAAAACCTCTTAGTGTGGCCGACGAATCACTTGTATGAGTGCAGCAGCCTGGTTTAGGATAATACGAGTAAAGTTTCTTTTATCTTCGGTAATCGCAGTATCACTTGGCCTCACCATATCGTATTTCCAGCGCCAAGAGATGGATGTGTTCCATGCAGCAATAACAATGGGCGGAGTGATTGCTCTGCATGCAAGCGTAGATTTGCTAAATGATTTTTGGGATTACAAGCGCGGAATAGACACCATTACAAAACGAACCAAGTTCAGCGGCGGCACTGGCGTTCTTCCTGAAGGTTTGCTCAGGCCATCCCACGTGTACTGGGCAGGCATGATTTTTCTTGTCCTAGGTTCGGCAGCAGGAGTGTACTTTGTTTTATTATATGGCTGGGCAATAGCGGCAATTCTCGGGTTTGCTATTTTGTCAATCTATTTTTATTCTACAAGAATCGTCGATTACGTCGTTGGGGAAATATTTGTTGGGATAAAAGGAACCATGATCGTGCTCGGAACTGCATACATACAAACACAATCAATCGTTTCGCAAAACGTAGCTGCAGGCATAATAGTTGGGACATTGTCTGCGTTTGTTTTGTACATCACATCGTTTCCAGATCATGATGCCGACAAGGAAAAAGGAAGGAGAACTGTGGTAGTTATTTTGGGGAAAAAAAAGGCCGCAGATCTTTTTTGGATTTTTCCCAGCATCACATATTTGATAATTCTTGGGGGCATTGTTTCTGGACTTTTTCCAATTTTTTGCTCAATAGCATTTGTCACAGTACCGCTTGTGGTTAGGACAGGCACCAAACTAAGACAGAGCCTCGAGAGTGTCGACAGATTCACACGGATAATGAAGTGGACTGTTCTTTTCAGCAGGATCACAGGCACACTTTTTATCGTTGGTTTTCTGATTCAGATCATGCTCTTTCTAAATGATTAAATCATAACAAGTCAGACTTTGCCTATGATTCCTGGATTTGCAACTCCGGAGGGAACAAAGAGATTCGCACAAAGCCACGGCACCAACTACAGAACAGTCCAAAACTTGGCTCTGTCAAATGTCGGAATGGGCACATACCTCGGAAACGCCGACGACCAGACAGACCGCCTAGTAGTCAATGCCGTAAAAAGATCAGTTCTTGGCGGAATCAACGTAATAGATACTGCGATAAACTACCGAGCGCAAAAGGCAGAACGCTCCGTGGGCAAAGCAATCGCCGAGCTCGTCTCGGAGGGCAAGATTACGCGTGAACAGATCTTTATCAGCACAAAAAATGGCTACGTAACAAACGATGCAGACACCAGAGAAGAGTTCTGGAGCTACATTCAGCGTGAATATACAAAACGAGGAATCATCGGCCCTGGCGATATCTCGTCTGGGTATCATTGCATGACCATCCCATATCTTGAGGACCAGCTTGGACGAAGCCTCAGGAACTTGGGACTAGAGTGTGTAGATCTTATGTATCTCCACAACGCAGCCGAGGGGCAGCTCCAAGACGTATCAAAAGAACAGTTCATGAAAAATCTTAGAGATGTGTTTGAATTTTACGAGCGGTCAAGAAGGGAAGGAAAAATCAGATATTATGGAATGGCAACGTGGGAGTGTTTTAGAGTGCCAGGCGACAATCCGCAACACCTATCACTTTATGATACAACTCAGCTTGCAAAAGAGGTCGGAGGCAAGGATCACGGATTTCGGTTCATACAACTTCCGTACAATCTGTATTATGATCAGGCCTATATGCTCAAAACCCAGCAGGTAAACGGCATCGATATGACGATACTTGATGCAGCCCAAACACAAGGCATCGCTGTATTTACCAATGTTCCCCTGATGCAGGGAAGACTCCTTGCACCCGGAGTCTTGCAAGGTTTTGGTGATCTGACACCGTCACTTCAGTGCCTCCAGTTTATTCGCTCGACTCCAGGTGTCGTGGCTCCGCTGGTAGGACACAAAGACATGTCTCATGTCGAAGAAAATTTGGAAATAATGAAAATTCCACCAATGCCAAAAGACGAGTTTGAAAACATAGTAAAAAAGCTAGTCTCTTCGTAGATATGTCACCAATTTGATGTCTGAAAAAATAAAAAGAGGTCAGGGACCCCGGTTTGTCTCAATCAACGCATAGCTGAACTTGTACTTGACAGGCTCTATGAGCGAGCAGTTGACTTCAAAGCCCAAGGCATCAGTAGGTTGATCCACTGGCGAGTTGTCTGGATCTTTTGCATAGATGGCCGCATGTTGTTTCATTCCAGACAATACACACAGCGGGCTTTCAGCCGGCAATCCGTTGTTAATTTTGTCGGCCTCTACGACACTAAACAAGACAACCGTTGTATCTGTTTGGAGTTTTGAATCCACTACCAACAAGCTATTGGTCTCATTTACGTTTGCAAGCTCAACGCATGGCAGTGTCTTACCCATGGCAGAACAGCTGTCGTCAATACGTTTGTTTCCGGCATCCAACACCAGGGTGTTAAAGTGGAAGATAACGCCTGGCTCGACCGGGGTTACTTGCAATGGCGGCCGATTCACAATGTAGCACTCAACGTGCTGCCCATTTGATAGAGTTATTGTACCGCCAAGATTCTCCGGGCAGTGGCCGTCACCTCGGATTTCGACGAATTCGTAACCAGTGAGACCTGCCTCGTTCAGAGATACAGGAGTATTTGTTGGAATTTGTATGGCATTAGTTCCATTTTGCGTTATCTGAACGTTGTTTAGCGTTACCCCAAAGTCACTAATCGATGGAAATGTACCTTGATGGTTTAGGACGATCTTGAATATTTTTACTGTAGGTGGATCACTGACAGAATCGCCAGCGCCTGTCGGCTGGTTCACAATGTAGCACTCAATGTGTTGGCCTCTATCAAGGGTTATTGTTCCGCCAAGATTCTCCGGGCAGTGGCCGTCACCTCGGATTTCGACGAATTCGTAACCGACTAGCCCTGATTCTGTAAGCGTTACAGGCTTGTCTTTGGCAATGGTAAATACCGTGCCATTTACGGTAACGGCAGTGTTGTTTAATTTTACGCCGAATTCATCTATTGTACGAGATGGATTCCCTTGGTTGTTTATGACAACCTTGTATACCTTGACTGTGGGTTTGGTATTTTTCACACCGTCATGATCGTCGTCACAGTCGTCGTCACCATGTCTGCTTGAGTATCTATCGTCGTCACAGTCGTCATGATCGTCGTCACAGTCGTCGTCACCATGTCTGCTTGAGTATCTATCGTCGTCACAGTCGTCATGATCGTCGTCATGATCGTTATTGTAGTTATTGAGATTTTTCTCATAATCCTTAGATTTCTTATCGCCAGTAGCACTTGCGATAAAATTAGGATCTGGAGTCATCATGCCTAGTGTCAGTGCAGCTATTGAGATAACTGCCAATATCGTTATTTTATTCATTAGTCACATGGATAATTCGAAATTTAAACAGTTGGTGCTGTTCATTCGTACAAACAATTGAATTTTTTATGGTTACAAATTGTCCAAAATTATGGAATTACTTGTAACACCACTTCTGCAAGTGGTCCAACTTGAAATGCACCATTTATGTCACCTTCCGCAAGAACATACATTACATACATTCTAGTATCGGAGATAGCTGGAGCCGTGGCCGTGAACTTTATCGTTCTTGCAATGCCGCCAGCTCCAGTCACATCTCCACTCAAAACACCCACTATTTGCGATGATCCGTCTGGAAATGACTGATAGGTAGGCGTCAAAAATCCATTATTTGACAAGACGTTTACGTTTGTCCACCCTTTTGGTATGTTAACTATGAGTCGTGAGCCAGAACTAATTACATTTGATGTGCCAGTATCAAAGTCGGCAATTGTAGCATTGAATGTAACTGGAGTTCCCGCCCT
The DNA here is from genome assembly GCA_964542205.1 of uncultured Candidatus Nitrosotenuis sp. GTDB lineage: Archaea > Thermoproteota > Nitrososphaeria > Nitrososphaerales > Nitrosopumilaceae > Nitrosotenuis. The sequence continues at coordinate 10,247 of CAZITM010000023.1, read as the reverse complement.
GATTCCAGTCATGTTTACTCTGATGTTTCCATCATTCGTAGATTCTGGGATTGCTGAAAGATAGACGTTTGGTACAGACGAGCCACCATTTCGAAATGACGAGCCATATCCAGCCTTTCCAAACTGACCTAGAGTGGTAAAGACATTGGTCTGAATGAGAACGGTTTCTAGATCGATTGTCGACCCTCCCAGAGTTCCCGGAGTCACTTTGACCAAAAACGGAAAGACTGATTTTGCCGGAACCACTTGTGGCGTAACTGTATTTTTCCACATGAGCTGGTTTGTAGCAGGGCACGACCAGGAACTAGGTGTTGGCGCAACAGTGATCGGACTGCAACCATTTGTATCAAAGATTTGATCTTGTGCTTGGTTTCTTGGGCTTACCGCGTTTATCACCACCTTGTTCACATAGATTGGCTGGTCTGTTGGGTTGACCACGTTTACTCCCCAGAGACCTTTTTGTGACGAGTCTCCAAATGGAGATGGGATGATCATGAATACCTCTGGCCTCCCAAAAAGATCATCAGTTAACACGTCTGAAATCGACTCCAAGTTGTCACGTAGTGTGATGACACTTTGATCGGTGTCACTTTGAACAGGTATTGCCGATCCTTCCCTTGTTGCAGTTGCATACGTAGAAAACGCCACGTCAGAGCCTACAGGACCTGTGACGGTGTACTGCCATGAGAAAATCGCAGATTCTGAAGGGGCCAAATCTGTAGACTCCTGCAATACCGGCGAAGACGAGACAACTGCGGAAGGCGGTGTGACTGTAATTGGTTCTGCGGCAACATCAAGCATGTTAGTTGTGCCGGCATTTGTAACAAAAACCCAAGCTGTTGCGTTCTCTCCTACTCGTACGTCCGGCGGGTCGACCATTACTTTAATTTTCAGATCACTGCCCCCGCCAACACCATCTACATCTAGTTTTGTAGTCTTTATGGTACCAAGGGCAGAGACCAGTTTTATGTCATAGTCTCCAGGGCTTAGATATAACGGTGTATTTTGTAATACCTCAACGCCGTAACCTGGGGCCAAAACTGCATCGGCATAGTTCGCGGAAAACTTTTTCGCGTCGTTAGCCGTGTTGTTAATGACCCAGATAGTATCTACTTCGAGTGGATTTGAGCCATCATTTTCTACATAAAGCATCAGTCGGTTGTTGTTGGTCGGATCGATGGCTGCAGAAACATCAAATTTTTCTTGGATTTTTTTTATTTCGCTATCAGCAATTGTCTGTTGCGCAGTTATCATATCGGACTGGGTTTCAATGACCATATACGACACAGAAAGCCCAGATACCAGTAAAACTAAAAAGAACACGGAACCTATTATAGTAGATATTGCTCTTTTTTTCCTCATCTTGTTTCACCAGTCAAAATAACAAATTCAGCGGAACGCTGGCCACCAAAATCAACATAGATCTGGAGAGGCCTTGTCAATAAAATGTCAGAGCTGAGGTCTCTGCTAAGCTTTACAATTATTCTCACCTCTTCGTCCTCGTTTAGCATGTTATCAGATCTTTGTGCGAGTCCTGTTGAGGGGATGATGCTGAACTTTCCGCTCAGCGGGTATTTTCCCGTAAGATCGTTTGCACTTGCGTCAAGGGTTTTGCCACCAGTCTGTGGATCCCAGGAGTGAGTTATTCCGTTTATCTGAACATTTCTAATGAAAACTGGGTTGGGGCTTGTGTTTTTTACATTCAGCACTATAAACTCGGTTCCCCCGTTTGCGTCAAGAGGCACGTTATCGGCAAAGGCAGTGCACGACACGGTACAGAATTTTTGATCAAACTTGTTGTCAAGTGTTACAATTTCTGAGAGATCCGCGCCATCTCTTGTATCATAACCGACAATCTTTACAGCATACATTGGAATGGCTGCCGACGACGGATTTTGCCCAACTCCGATGAGCCCACTTCCCTGGACAAGGTTTGCCAAGAAAACCGAGCCCACAGTTGTTATGGCAAGCAGTAGCAGCGTAGCAAAAATTTCTGAGATCCCACGTCTTTTTGATGCGTATAATTTAGTCAAGTGTTAAACGGCCTCGCCACAGTAGTGAAGAAGTTTCCCTTTTCTGTCAGGATGGAGATCTTGTACTCTGAGTTCATATATGCTGGATCATTCCACATTCCCGTAAACTGCAGGTTTCCCTCAACGGCAATGTCTGTTCCTACCCTTGGCTGGGTGTTTACTCCAAGAGCCTTGTTGTTGATCAAAAGTTCCTGGGTGTCGGTTTTTACCATCGTCAGCTTTGCAATGTTGGTTTCCACACTGCCCACATTTCGAATCGAAACGGTCACATCATCACTTGTCGGGTCGAATCGAATATGTTCAAACACAATGTCTTCGCGGCCACCCTCGTTTTGGTACGTGATTCCACTCGAGAGCCGATTGCCTATCTCCCCTACCTCATTTAGTCCCTTTGTAACTATTACCGTACCAACTGGAACCACTATTGCCATCATAAAGAGCGCGCCCATTATCTGGCTTATTCCGCGTTTTTTTGTTCCAAGGCATCTCATTTATCCGAAACCTCTTCCAGCTTTTTGAGCCTGAACGCAATGGTTTTTTCGGCCTCGGCTAGGATCTCGTCGCTGCTTTGTGAGGAGATTATTGTAACGTTATACTTGGCCGCAATGGACTTTGTTTTTTCCGAGATTGCCGAATGTCCCACAAGTATGGCTATTTTTGGGGCCGTATCTATCACCTGGATTAGCCTTGAGTCAAGCCCGTTCCCGTCAAGGTCGTTTATCAAAATAAAGACCGTCTGCTCATTCTTATCTATCCCATAGACGTCGATGGTATGTTCGTGTCCGCTCCTGCCTTTTACTACACGATTCTCATCCACAGAAAACCCGAATCTTGTCACTATTTTTGTTAATTCGGTTTTTAACTTGGGAAGATCAAACTCTGTTTTGACGGAATTGACTGTGTGGTAACCATAAATTGTTATTGCATGTGCTTCGTTTACATTAAAATCATGATTGAATTCCTTGCAATGCAAGCGAATGAGGGCATCATCAAACTTTTCTTTGCAGTCAAGGCAGTAATACCACGTGGCCGGAACCCGCAATTCCTTTGTCGGACTCTTGATGAATTTATCGCATGAGGGACATTGTAGTTTTTCTTGCTCTTTTGTGGAAAAGCTGTTTTTCTCTCCGAGATATCCGCAGCTCTTGTGCTCAAGCAGGTGCAGCTTTTCAATACGTATAGAATTGCATTTTGTGCAGTACAGCCGAACATTGACCAAAAACGAGTTCTGGTGATCTGGACACACAAGAAATTTGTTAAAGATAAATTTTTCGAGCCGTTTTGCCCCCACATGCGCAAGTTTTTCTAAAAACTCATAGTTGGTAAGGGGCTCTTCTATCTCCTTTAACGCGTTATACCTGTATGTTCCCTCGGAATACACGACGTCCGGAATCACAGTGCCATCATAGTTCTTGTTGACTTTGTCGATGAATTTTGCGATTTTTTCCTTGTTACTTTCACACCATCTTGCAATCTCTAGCATTTCAGGCGATTCAGTATCTACTAGCAGCGATTTGTCAGGCGAGTGTTGCAGATTACCTCGACTTGGAGCGACTTCTGTCACATGTTTTCCAATCTTTAGTAGGTGTTTATTGATTTGAAACAATTACCAACCCTCTTGTCATGCGGCACATAGTATCAAATTTCGATGTTAAATTCCGAGATGTAAAGAGGGTGTTGTTCATTTGTACTCACAATCGCTTATGAGTGATTCATAGCCACTACAAAATATTGATTATAAATAAGACGCCTAGAGCCAACCCACTTTTAAGAATAAAAAAGGGCAATCCGCTAAATTTTGCAAAATTCCTAACAAAGAAAGACGCAAAAGAAACCACAAACGCGCCGCTCCAGGTTGCCGAAGTCGACCTTACGAAACTGATGAATATGCGTGCCGACAAGACCAACTCTCTAGGCACCGATAACAACCTCATCCAGAAATTCAAAACTCTGGATAAAATTGAGTTTGAGGACGCCGAGATTTATGCCGGCCTTATCAAGGATCCAACGTCAAAAAACGGTATGCGCTATTTTGTTATAGAGCCGCAGATGAGCAAAAATGACGAAACCAATTTCAGGGTAATACGAAAGCTCCTCATATCAGAACTTGATATTTCATTAAACCACATAAGGACAAAAAAAGAGGCCGCAAGAGAGCTTAAAAAGAAAATCCATTATTTGATAAAAAAGTACAATATCGACATTCCGACAAGAAACCTCTCAAAGATAACATATTATGCAGTAAGAGACTTTGTCTACCTCGGAAAAATTGAGCCGCTCATGAGAGACCACATGATTGAAGAGATAAGTTGCGACGGCACAAACATACCGCTATATGTCTGGCATCGAGAGTTCGAGTCGGTCCCAACCAACATTGTCTTTAATCACGAAGAAGAGCTTAACAATTTCGTCCAAAAGATGTCATATATCGGAGGAAAACACGCCTCGCTTGCAAGTCCAATTGTAGATGCGTCTCTCCCAGACGGTAGCAGAATAAACATGACGCTTGGAGGTGAAATCACAAAGCGAGGAAGTACATTTACCATTCGTAGGTTTAGAGCAGACCCAATAACAATCATCGACCTCATACGATTCAAGACGATCTCCATTCACGCTGCGGCATACCTGTGGTATGCTGTAGAAAATAACTCCACGATGCTTGTGGGCGGTGGAACCGCCAGTGGAAAGACCACGCTGCTCAACTCGCTGTCGTCATTTATCAGACCGGGCCAAAAAATAGTCAGTATTGAAGATACACACGAGTTAAACCTGCTCCATGAGAACTGGATTCCGGCAGTATCACGCCAGAGCTTTACTGACGGACAGATGGGCGAAATTACGCAATATGACCTTTTAAGAGCAGCACTGAGGCAGCGCCCGGACATAATCATAGTGGGCGAAACAAGAGGCCGGGAGGCATACACGCTATTTCAGGCAATGGCGACAGGACATGGGGGTTTTTCATCCATTCACGCAGACTCGGTAGAAGCTACTCTTACGAGGCTGGTATCATCGCCCATGGATGTTCCAAAAACGCTTATCGCAAATACTCTTGATATCATTACGCTCCAGCTAAAACTGCGAATGGGCGAAAAATCAGTCAGAAGAATAATTCAGATATCAGAGATAGCTGGACTCGATGACAAAACCGGCGAGATAAAAACGCACGAGATCTTCAAGTGGAATCCAAACGACGACAAGCACGAGTTTGCAGGAAACAGCTTAGTCATGAATAAAATAAAAGAGCGAACAGGTATCGAAGACGAGCAGATTGCCTATGAGATCGAGAAAAGAAAAACTGCACTCGAATGGCTGACAGAAAACAACATCAGAGGACACAAGGACGTAATGAAAAACGTTTTAGAATTCTACTCCGATTCGGATAGGTTTTATGAGAAAAAGAGGCTCGTTATCGAAGAATGATCGGCCTGCTGAAATCCCAAAACTATGAGAAAGGACCTAAAAATGAGCCTTCGTGGTTTCAGGTTTTTAGCTACAGGCTGTTAAACCGTTATCTGCATTTTCTGTATCCTCGACTGCCAAAGCTCAGAGAGAGCATCAGGGAGGCCATGATGCCAGTTCCGTTTGAGGTTTTTGTAGCAAGCATGGTCTCATCAAGCTTTATTGCAGGAATTTTAGGCCTTGTTGGGGCAATCGTGGCCTCGGTTATTTTGAATCTTGGCTCGTTGTCTACGATAGTGCTTGGAGTCGTTGGTGGAGTAGGCCTTGCAGTGACGACTTTTTTTGCAATGCAAGCAATTCCGGCAATCAATACAAAAACCAGAGCACAGAAACTTGGTGAGGAGATGCCGCATTATATTGGATACATGGCAACGCTGTGCGCCAGCGGCCTTTCTCTAGAAGGTGTCTTCAAATCGATTGCAGCCGAAAACACCAAAGAAGAAATGGTAAAAGATGCAAAATTCGTGACGCGAAATATCGAGATTCTCGGAATGGATGTGGTCACAGCAATAAATGATCTCATACGAAGAACTCCAAAAGGAGCATATTCTGAACTACTAGATGGTGTAATAGTCACCTTCAAAGCAGGCGGTAGCCTTCGGGAGTATTTTCTTGCTGCTGCAAAGGTTCACCTGGAGGAAAAAAAGATCAGTGTAAAAAAATCCACGGAATCCCTTGGGATCATGGCAGAGATGTACACAATCCTGCTAATCGTGTTTCCGCTCATGGCAATAATCATGTTATCAATCATGGCAATAATGAGCCCCGATTTGGGAGGCTTTGACCTAGTCACGCTCATGAATATACTAACCTACATGCTTGTTCCGCTTTTTGGGACGGTTCTACTAATAATGATGAATTCGATGGTGCCAAAGAGGTAAAATGTCGACTACAAAGATGCTTGCAGGGAAAACAGAGGAGAAATTGCCAACAATTCCGCTAGTCAAAACTGAAAAGTTTCGAATATCCATAATTGCTGCAACGGCTGCCATAATCGTCATCATTTTTAGCATCTACATGGCAGAATCAATCCACATCATTACAAGAGAAATCGGCATCATATTTGGAATCCTGGCCGGGGTGATACCGCTTGCAATGCTGCAGCTAAAAGAAATACAACGAAGAGAAGGAATCGACAGACACCTGCCGCTGTTTTTGCTTTCACTGGTAAGCTCGATTCAAAGCGGATCAAATCTGATTCAGGCAATTCTGTTTACGCCTGAACGAAACATGGGAACCTTAGGACCACTGCTAAAAAATCTAAAATCGAACATCAGCTGGGGCATGCCGATCAATGAGGCATTTGCGAACTTTGCGAAAAAGGCCGGCACCAGAATGGCAAGAAGAGTCACTGTACTGCTAGAAATAGCATACAAAAATGGCGGAAACGTCTCAGAAAACCTGGAAACCATACAAAAGCACGTAAGCGAGGTAAGAAACTTGGAAAAGGAAAGAAAGTCCGCCCTCCAGCCATACACCTACACCATCTACATATCATATGCTGTTTTCATCGCAATCTCGGTGATCTTGTCGACACAGTTTTTCACACAAATTGAATCAGTCAAGGAGCTCATAGCAGCCGAAAAGATGACAACTGGCAACAACATGTTTTCTGCGCTTTCCGGCATAGACATAGGCCAAGTTGATTCCATATTGTTCAACATGGCAATAATTGAGGCAATATTTGGCGGAATCGCGGCAGGGAAGATCGGATCCGGATCATATGTAGCTGGAATAAAACATGTCGTACTCATGGTAGTCATTGCGATAGTTGCGTTTATGGCATTCTGAATTGTCCAATTTGGATAAAAACATGAAATTTGCACATCGATCAATGTGAGATTTTCGTGCGTAGAATTCCTACGCAAGTGTTTTTAAACTCAAAGCAAACTGCACCATAGGCTTGCTGAGCACGAATCTAGGTAACGACAAATGGTATGTTCAAAAAGAACAAAGAGCACCATTAATACGCAGCGGCCACTTGAATTCCGTGGAAGAAGGGGCTGTAAGCGAGGTAGTCGACGTAGAGATAACAAGGACTCAATCGCCATACATTGATGAGTTGACGGGAGAGCTTTCTAACATTTTAGGCATGGATGACTTGGAGGCCAGAATTTATCTTAATCTTTTGAGAACGGGCCCAATAACTGCAAGTGCGCTCGCAAAAGAGATCAACATAGACAGGGCAAAGACATACCGCGTAATCGACAAGCTGTCAAGCAATGGCATAGTCTCAATCTCATTTTCCTCGCCAAAACTCTGCATCGCCGCAGAGCCAGGTGAGGTGCTGTCCCTTGCGTTACAGAAAAAAGAAGAAGAAATAACAAAGATACGAACGGACGGCAAAAAAATTGTAGACAAGATAAAAGAGATATGCAGTACCGAAAACAAAGCTGCCATTCCGACATTTCGAATCATCCAAGGAATTGAAAACATCACGTCGCAGATAGAAAGAATTTTGGAAGGCACAACTGATGTGTTTTATCTCGTCACCAGTATAGAGGATGTCTCTAAGCTGTACCACACCTCGATTCCAGAAAAAATCAAACAAGTGCAAAAAGCAAAAGGCATCGTGCGATTAATAGTAGATGATGCATCTCCAAAAATGATTCCATTCATCAAGAGATTCGGCGCAAACGAGGTAAGAATCGGCAAGCTTCCCTCCAAGGGAAGAATTGTAGTATCGAAGAGCTGTCCAGTAACTGGCAAGCTTCTCATGGCGGACTCTGCAGTCAGAGGAATGCTACACGAGAACATCGATTCAGAGTGTGCGCTGTATACGAACTCTGAGGAGATGACAAACAACATCTTTACTTTGTGCAATTTCATCTGGAAGAGCGCAACCACCGTCACCCTCTGATCATCTAAAAACAATAAATAGCACAGAAAATCAACCCACAAGGATCTTGTTTGTAATTAATTACAAAAACTATGATGAAATAGCCGGCACCAAGGCTGTAAAACTAGCTTCGATTGCAGGCTCCGTTGCAGCAAAATATGGCGTCAAGATAGCCATAGCGCCACCACACCACCTGCTTTTAGCCATCAAAAACTATTCAGGGCTTATTCTCGCACAGCACGTAGACAATGCCAAGATTGGCAGCACCACAGGATTTGTGATACCGGAACTGCTAAAAAAGTCAAAGATACACGGCTCACTCATAAATCACAGCGAGCACCGGATTGCGGCAAAAGACATTGTGGAACTTGTCAAAAGGCTCAGAGCGTTGAAGATGATATCAGTTGTTTGTGTCAAAGACGTATCAGAGGCCGCAAAATATGCAAAGCTAAACCCAAACTACATCGCAATAGAGCCGCCGGAGCTGATTGGGTCTGGCAAGGCAGTCTCCACTGAGAAGCCCGAGCTGATCACGGGCGCAGTCAAGGCAGTCAGGGCTGCAAAAAACAGCACCAAGTTGCTGTGCGGCGCAGGTATTGTCACAGGTCAAGACGTCAAAAAAGCAATCGAGCTTGGCTCAAGCGGCATACTCGTGGCAAGCGGCATAGTCAAGGCAAAGAACTGGAACAAGACACTCGAAGAGTTTGCCATGGCAATGCTTAAAACACGTTCTAATTGATAGGAAAATCCGTGATAAGAAAATGAAAATGGTTTATTTCTTTGACGAAGGAGACGGCAAGAACAAAAAGTTGCTTGGGGGAAAGGGTGCAGGCCTCTGTGAAATGACGCGCATAAGATTACCAGTCCCCCCGGGATTTATAATTACCACAGATGTTTGCAAAATGTACTATCAAAACGGAAAAACACTGCCAAAATCACTATGGACGGAGATCAAAAAAAACATCGCAAAACTTGAAAGAAGGACTGGCAAAAAATGGAACTCGAACACAAACCCACTTCTTGTCTCGGTTCGCTCAGGTGCCGCAATCTCGATGCCAGGCATGATGGACACCATTCTCAATCTAGGCCTAAACGAGCGTACCGTAGATGCACTGACAAAAAAAACAAACAACCCCAGATTTGCATTGGATTCGTATAGAAGATTCGTACAACTTTTCGGAAAAGTTGTGTTTTGTGTAGAGGACAAGAAATTCGACCGTGTCCTAGAAGAAGCAAAGAAAAAACAAGGGGTCAGCGCAGACAGCGACCTAAACGAGCAGTCGCTGCGCGAAGTGGTATCGCAATACAAGCAGATCTGCCAAGACCACACCGGAAAACCGTTTCCTTCGCACCCAGACGAGCAGCTTTTGCTTGCAGTAAAAGCAGTCTTTAATAGCTGGATGGGGGAGCGCGCAGTAGTATACCGCGAGAAAAACCACATCACAAAGGACATTGCAGACGGAACTGCAGTAAATGTAGTCGCAATGGCGTTTGGGAATATGGGAGACGATAGCGCCACAGGTGTCGTGTTTACAAGAAACCCAGGCGACGGCACCAAGAAAATTTTTGGCGAGTATTTGGTTAACGCACAAGGCGAAGATGTCGTAGCCGGGGTCAGAACACCAAAACCTGTAGATGAAATGCAAAAAGAGATGCCAAAAAGCTACCAGCTGTTGCTTAGCACATGTAAAAAACTTGAAAGGCACTACAAGGAACCTCAAGACATAGAATTCACAATAGAGCAGGGCAAGTTCTACCTACTCCAGACAAGATCAGCAAAAATGAACGCGATAGGAATGATAAAAACATCAGTAGACATGGTCAGGGAAAAACTCATCACAAAGGAAAGGGCGCTCCTAAGACTCCAACCAGATCAGCTGGAGCAGCTACTTCACAATACCATCGACTATACC
>CAZITM010000022.1:0-20797 GCA_964542205.1 uncultured Candidatus Nitrosotenuis sp. | reverse complement strand
AACTCATCATACTTACAAATACGAACATTCCTGCATCGAACCAGGCTACAATAGTAACAGTTGACAAGTCCAAGATAATCGACCTTCTCTACTTTAACAGCAAATACACAGAGCACAAAATCGAAGAGCCCGAGTCGGAAAAGGTCAAAATGCTCGCAAAAACAATCTGCGTCATCTAAAATACAAACTAATTTTAAGGATTTTATTTATCCCTAGTTGGTGCAAAATAATTTTCTGCAGCTTGATCAGTCAGGCTCGGTTAGCAACAGCGTCCAAAGCATAATGGACAAAATAACGCCCGATATTCCACATTCTTCGTTTATCACGGACCTTGCAATAATAATGATTCTGGCGTCGATTGTAACGCTCGCGTTTTTCAAGATGCGCCAGCCGCTGATAATTGGATATCTCTTTGCGGGAATGCTGATTGGGCCGCTTTCTCCGCTTTGGGGCTCGCTCCTACCGGAAGGCAAGGGCTTTATGGGCTTGGGAAAGGCCGGAATACTTTCTGACGTAGCAGTACTCAATATTTTTGCAGAACTTGGTGTAATCCTGCTTTTGTTTGTGATCGGAATTGAGTTTCCATATTCAAAGATCCGTGCTATTGGAAAGGTGGCAATAGGTTCTGGAACCATCGGCCTGTTCCTGACGCTTGGTATCGTGTTTTACGTCTCGACCCTTGCGGGCCTAAACTTGATGGATTCTCTTTTTTTGGCGGCGGCACTATCGATTAGCAGCACCGCAATCATAGTAAAAATTCTAGAAGACATGGGAAAAATAAAAAAGGAATCCTCGATTCTTGTCTTGGGAATTCTCATAGTGGAAGACATAATCGCAGTGATACTCATCGCAACACTGGAATCGGTGGCACTTGTCGGCAACGTGTCAGTTGAGAGCATAATCATAGTAGTAATAGTGGCAGGTGCACTCATCGGCGGAACCCTGACTGTTGGCACCAAGACCATTCCAAAACTGATTGACAGGGTAGCTGCAACACAACACAAAGAAATTCTGCTTTTGTCGGTGCTTGGTCTATGCTTTGGGTACGCGTTGCTTGCAAATGTAGTCGGGCTGTCCGTTGCGATTGGTGCGTTTCTAGCAGGTGTACTGGTCGCGGAATCAAAGTCTGCCGAGGTCTCTAAAATCCTGTCCAGCCCGATAAAGGACATGTTTGTTGCAATATTTTTCGTATCCGTAGGCGCACTGATGGATATCTCGGAGCTGCAAAACTACATCTTTTTGGCGTTTGGACTGGTCGCAGTGGCAATACTGGCAAAATTCGGGGGCGCAATGCTTGGGACTACTTTATTCAGGCAGGGAAAGGCAAAGTCGCTCCGATCCTCATTTGCCTTGTCAAGCCCTAGGGGGGAGTTTTCGATTATCATAGTAAAATCCGGAGTGGACATCGGCGCCGTCAGTAGTTTTGTGTTTCCGTTGATTGGCATAATATCAATAATCAGCACATTCGTTTCGCCTTTCGTTATCAAGGCAGGCGACAAGTTCATTCCAAAGATAGGTGAAGAGTAAAACGTCGCAGGACGAAATGAAAAAACTGCTGGACAGGGTGCATCCTGGAGTCACAGCCATTAACTACAACGGCATAAACGTGCCGTGTTTAATTCTAGAAGAAAAAAGGTTTGACGAAATCATGGCTCAAATAGCGGGAAAGCCGCTTTCCGTTGAGACCAACCTGAACATACTTCAGGACGGCCTGGGACACGTCTTTGTGGAGATTTCCTTGGCGTTTTCAGAGGGAGGAATCGAGGAAAAACTCCTTCTTTATGCAAACGAATCCATGCCGTTCTTCGAATCCATGGCCAGCTGCTCGATGCTTGCACTGTCGTCGCCGCAATCGCGGATGGGAAAAGAAAACATCTTTATGATTCAGCTGCCAAGGCCTGAAAAAATCACAAATGCCCTAGACATAATAAAAAGCGGGCTGGAAAAAAATAACTAAGAAGCAGTCTTTGGTTTCTTTGCCTTCGTGACTTTGTTTTTGTCGGATTTTATCTTCTTTTTTACCCCGTCTTTTTTCTTCTTGTCTTCTTTCTTTGCCTTGTCGTCAGTTTTCTTGTCACTTGCGTCTCCGACCTTTAGGGTCAGTGTTGCCTTTTCGGCTGGTATTGGCACAAACAAAATCCCTTGCACATCTACTGTCACTTGGTACTCGCCGTTTCCGCTCAACTGTATCGGAATGGTGACGGTGCCAAGAGACGTGTGAGTGAGAGGAATGGGCCCAAACACGGACTTGCCGTCCTTTGTAATGGACACAGAATAATCAATGTGTTCCTGGATTGCACCTGTTTTGGGGTTGACAAAATCTATCCTCAGCTTTGTCTGTCCTGAAGGTTTTGGGGTCTGGGGATCTGTGGAAATGTTTACCTTCAGAGTTCCCTTGTCAGTGGATGCAACCTGATTTGCCTGCATGGCCTCTGAGAGCGGAGCTGAAATGACTCCAAAACCGAGAATCATGGCTGCCAGCAGACCAATCACTGCCTTTACCATGTCTGCTATTGCTTTTGGACTCTTTTTAATGATTTTCCAAATTTTCACAGTCAGGCGTAAAAATATCCTTTAAATTGAAATCATGGCTTAGCACGGTGTGAAAGACAATACCTACAAAAACACATCTGATTCGACGGATCTCATCTCAGCTTGTGACGTAATGAAAGACAATACCTCAAAAATAATCAAAAAACTAGAGACACAGATCCCCTTTTCTGCGCAACATTATTCGGATCTCTACACACTGTTTCTGCATTCCATTGACGACGTTTTTGGCACGTGTTATCTTGCTGAAAAGCAGTTTTTTGATAAGCTCGGATTTGACCAAAGTACGCTGAGTGCATTTAAGGCAATGTCTGATCAGTTTACTGGCGCAGTCTTGGCACAAATCGAGACGGCAAACAACATGCAACAAACACACCTCGAGTTTCAAAAAAACATTATACGCATGTATGGGCAGCACCTGCATTCTCTTATCGACTCTTACTGGAAGTCGATAAGCGGCCTGAACAGGTTTCTAGAAAACACAAAAAGAACATGAGCCACAAGACAGTAACCACAATCAACCCGGCAACAGGAAAGTCCATTTCTACCTATGATGTAATGACAAAAGACCAGATCCAAACAATTGTCTCAAAGGCAAAATCTACATTTCTTGGCTGGAAAGATGATCTGGAGAAGAGAAGAGCATGCCTCTATGGACTCACTGACTATCTGCGCAAAAACAAGATCAAGCTTGCCGAGGTGGCAACAAAAGAAATGGGCAAGGTCCTAAAGGAAGCCATCTCCGAAGTTGAAAAATGCGCCTGGGCACTAGAGTTCTACGCGGACAACGGCAACAACCTTCTCTCAGATGAGGTTCTAAACACCGACGCACGAAAAAGCTTCATCACGTTTGAGCCGCTTGGCGTAGTTGGATCCATAATGCCGTGGAACTTTCCTTATTGGCAGGCGTTGCGATTTGCAGCGCCAAGTATGATTGCCGGAAACGTGATAGTGATGAAGCCTTCAAGTGTAACCATACAGTGCGGCCTCGAGATGGAAACAGCTTGCAAAGAAACGGGATTCCCTGATGGGGCATTCCAGACAATAGTCGGCAGCTCCGAGGCAGCAACCCATTTAATAGAGTCTGATACCAACGCCATAACTTTTACCGGCAGCACAAAGGTGGGTGCAGTGGTTGGCCAGAGATCAGCGTCGCTGTTGAAAAAGTGCGTCCTTGAGCTGGGCGGAAGCGATCCGTTCATAGTTCTTGATGATGCAAATGTCGAAAAGGCCGCAAACGGAGCAGTAAAGGGAAGGTTCATCAACTGCGGTCAAAGCTGCATCGCGTCAAAAAGATTCATCATCTCAAAAAAACTAGCCAAAGAATTCATAGAAAAATTCGTCCATAACACATCGCGCCTGCAAGTCGGAGATCCGATGCAAATAGAAAGCGACATCGGACCTCTTGTCAACAAGGAAGCGCTTGAAAACATCTCGTCTATTGTGGAAGATGCAAAAAAGAAAGGTGCTGAGATTCTGACGGGTGGTGAAATGATGGGCGACAAAGGATTCTATTACAAACCAACAATTCTAACTGGCATTAGACCAGATATGCGAATAGCAAGGGAGGAGACATTTGGACCTGTCGCACCAATCACAATATTTGATGACGAAAAGGAGGCAATCCGCCTGGCAAATGACAGCGAATACGGCCTTGGCGCAAGCATATGGACTGAAAATCTCAACAAGGCCGAAGCCCTCTCAAAGCGGGTCGAATCGGGAATCGTCACAGTCAACAATGTGGTGATATCGGATCCTAGGATACCTTTTGGCGGAATCAAACACAGCGGATACGGCAGGGAGCTGTCAAAATACGGAATGCTGGAGTTTGTCAACATAAAATCCGTCAGGTTTTACGATCAGTTGATTCACCATCATTACGTAGAATAGCAAAAATTGCAGTGCGGCTGCCGGGATTTGAACCCGGGTCACAGAATTGGCAATCCCGCGTACTAGCCAGGCTATACTACAGCCGCATGATCGTTTACACTAAATCAAGTCTATTAAAATCCATTGTTGGCGCTCGCCTTTAATTGTAGAACACATCTATGTAACATGTGGATAAACAACTCGAGCAAAAAATAAACGAAAAAATCCTAGAGTCGCTGGCAAACATAAACGAGATACACGACATAGCAAAGCAGCTTGACGAAAAAAGAGCGGACTCGCAACACTTCAAATACGGAATAATAATCGGAAGACTATACAACTCGTTTTACTATCAGAGCAGAAGGATACTCAAGCGCGACCCGACAAAACAAGAGTTCTCGGAATTTCTGGAGATCCTCTCAAAAAAGCAGCCTGAAATTTTAAAAAAGCTCTAGCTTTTCTTTAGTGGAATTACCTTGATTAGCGGTGTCACCGGAAGCTTGACACAGGCGCCGGCAAGTGCTCTTTTTGCCACTTCGAGGTGTTCTTTTTTGACATGGATCTCCATGAGGACTTGGCCTTGCTTTATTCGTGCGGCCAAGCTTACTGCCTTGCCAAAGGCGCGCCTCATCCCCTCCTGAAGCCTGTCTGCGCCTGCAGTTGCAATCATCTTGTTTTCCCTAAGTAGAATGTGCGGATAAACCCGAAGAACAGAATAGTATCCAGTCTCGCCTGCGCTCTGTTCCACCGCCTTGTTTGCAGAAAGTCTGGCAGACTCTATTGCCATGTGCCGTATCTGGGATTTCTCATTTGAGCAGAGCTGTACACAATAATCGTATTCGCCCCTCTTTCCGCCCTGGAACTTGGCGATTTTTATCTGAGGTTTTCCCTTGATGAACTCCTTTCTTGCATACGGTTGCCCGTTTCCCGTTCTGTAACATCCGCCGTGCATTATATCACCGATGAAACCACAAACAATCCACCTATATTTTAACGGTGAGAGGCTCGCTCATTCCATGACTTATATGTAAAGCAGAACAATCTTTGCCAAATGAGCTCAGACTCTGAACCAAACATTGAAGGAGTTCTTGTAGGTGATCACACTCTTGTTACAAACAAGGAAACGCAAAACATACTTGAGCAAAAAGGATACGGCGAAACAAGACAAGGGAAATTTCTTCTCAAACCATTTGAGTCGCTGTACTTTGTTTTTTACAAAAAACTCCGCCTCACCAAGGGAAAAAGGACACTGTCTTTTGATGATTTATTGCAAATATGCTCCAAGTTTGATGAAAATGCGCTGACCAAGTTTCTCATATATCGCGATCTGCGAGTGCGTGGCTATGCGGTAAAGGACGGCTTTGGGTTTGGCACTGACTTTAGGGTGTATGAGCGCGGGCAGTTTGGAGAAAAGGGGGCCAAGTATCTCGTCTTTGGTCTGGCAGAAGGCAAGCAGGAAAAGATAGGGACACTGCAAAAAAACATCGAAGAGATAACAAAGATGGGAAAAGAGCCAATTTTGGCAGTAATTGAAAGGAGGGGCGAGGTAATCTACTACAAAATATCGCTTGTCAGATTCATAGAGAACACAAAAAACATCGATGCGTCCGGTGTGGTGTTTAGCTGAGTGTCTCTATTGCCCACTTGGGGTCATACTTGAGAAGGTTGTTCTGGTACGCGTACGAAAAATCATAGACATGCACATACTTGGTCTCATTATTCCAGAGTCTCTCAAAGTCTGAGAACTTGATGTCCACACGGGGCCTGTCGTTCCACGATGTAAAGACATCAATCGACTCAAAGTTTCGGTTTTCCATGTTGAACGTCTCGTTAGACGTGCCGGTATAGGCTACCATCTCGCCCTCCTCGTCGCGAAATATCCCTATTCTCTCAGAAAAAGAGCCGTCTACATGCTCGGAGTTTGGTATGGCTATTTTGATCTGGATCTTGTTTTTTTGGATAAGCTTCTGAAGTATCTCCAGCTTGGAGTTGTGAATAGAACCTGCAGAAAATCCGCCGTTTTTCCCATGAATGATCTTTGCCAAGACATCAAGGTCTGCAGAAAAATACCGGTGTCCTGTGATTAATCGTATTTTTCCTTCATGCTCTGCGAAATTCTGAAGGCCCAATGAAAGAGTCGAGATGCTTTTTAATGTGACAAACTCCACAGCGCGGTCGTATTCGACTGAGTTACTAAGGCACGGAATGAAAAACTCTGTGACTAGATTGTCTCTGTCGGTTCTGTACTGGAGCTTTAGTGAAACGTCTTTGAGTCCCAATGATTCTTGATGTGTTCTGTCTTATTTAAGTGAAATTTTTTCGGTTTTGAGTAACAACAAGGCAGTTTAATACTAAAATCGCCAAAACAATGCGTTGACGACAAAAACATACACAGCAAAAAAAATCAGATTCGGACGGAATTTTGCGTCTCTTGTATCAACTGGGAAGGCCAAGACCAAAAAGCAAACAGGAAAGATTATGCTTTAAAAAACAAATCACGTCTTATCTTACAGGAAGGGACAAAAAAATTCTAGTTGCAGAAAAAAATCACATAATCATAGGCCTAATCACAATGGTCTTTATGCCTAGACTAAATCGAACAAGAAAGGAGCTTTATGTGCCGGAGCTGGTCATTACAAAAAACCATCGACAGTCGGGTGTTGGAAAACTTCTGATTGACTCTTGTATCGGACTTGCCAAAAAGAAAAACTGTTTTAGGATACGGCTAGAATCGGGGCACCGACGAAAGGGAGCTCATGAATTCTACAAAAAGAATGGATTTGAACAGTCTGCAAAAACATATGTCATGAATCTGTAAAAAAATACGTGCTCCCGCCGGGATTTGAACCCGGGATCACTGCCTTGAGAGGGCAGTATGCTTAACCGGACTACACCACAGGAGCTCAATTGATGCGAGAAATTATCGCAATTTAAAGGAATGCCAGTGTTTCATTATTGAATTGGTTGGTTAAAAAATAATCATTGGAATCCTTAAGAAAATTAGAAAAGAAATTCCAGCGTGGAAATAAAACAAATAACTGACAGCCTCGCACTTTCGGAATATCCTGTAGGCCTTGGCGGATGCAAGGCGCATAAGGAAACTCTAGAATGCTGTGAATACAACGTGACTATTTTTGACGGGAAAAAAGAAAAAGACCGGACGCAAAAAATAGGAGATAAGCTGATACGAGTCCACCACGCCAGCCTCGGTGAAACCAACCCGGATCTGCTGCAAAAATACGAACACATGGAGATACTCGCAGATGGCCAGTGGAGCCTTGGAATATTTCTGTCAAAAATACGCGAGAAAAGAAACAAGATCCGCTCCTCGACCATAAAGGGCTGCCTTGTAGACGCAGCATACTTTGCGACAAAGGCAAGGCAAGGGGCTTCCACAGATCCATTTGCGCCTGCCTGGCTCAAGTGCGCAGCGTACCTTGTCTGCGATGCACTGGTGCTGATCAACTCTAAGATGCGTAGTCCTGCGCACATGCTGGAGTTCATAAGAACGTTTGAAAAAAACAAGACAAACGAATCGTTTCTGGCGGTGTCACAAATACTTGGGCTGGAGCGGGCTACGCCATCGCTTCTTGAAAGGATGTCAAAGTCCACAATTGGCTTTTCTGACATGATCGAGGCAAACAACCATTCTGAAATAATCCAGAAAAAATACGAATATCTGACAAACAATTCTCTTCTGTCAGACTGCTATTTTTATCTCGGATATGTGGCAAAAAACAACCTGCTTTCAATTAGGGACTCGGCGCACAAAAAACCTGAGCTTATGCACGTACTCAAAGTGGCACTGGACATAGAGGGGGACAAAACAACGACAGAAAAGCAAGCTGCGATTCTGCAGAGCACGGCAAATGATCTGACCAAGTCTTTGCAAAACTACGCCTGAGTTATATTCTCAAAGCAAACTAGAGAACCTTTAAAACCCTCTTAGCGGATCCTCTCGATATGGTAGATCAAGCTTGCGGTTGCGAAACAGAAACCGGCGATCCTGAGTTTCAATGTGATTGTGAAATGCAGGGACACTGCCTGTGCAGCCAAGATTGTAAATGCAAGTCTTCCGTTTGTAAGGAAGCAGTTGCCGAATTAAGGGGTTAAAGCTTAACCTACTTTCGTTTTTATTTTTACATCAACCTAAAAGAAGCTCTCATCTTCAGGCTCAAGACCCCATGACTTTACCAATTCTTTTTGGAACTTGTCAAGCTGGGCTTCGTTTAACGCGTTGCCGCAGTTCTTGTGCGTTGGGACCACTATCATTCCAACGAGCTTGTACTCTACTTCGTACATGTGAACCTTGGCGCAATCGCACATTATTTGGAAAATCAGATTGGTTCTATATTTGCGTAGCTAAACGATACTCTATAATCCGACCCCTGTAAATCACAGATCCAAAGTGAATAACCTTTAACTAGGGATCTTGACGAATTATATCTGTTTGAAACGTATTCTAGTTGTATTATTTGCAATTTCATTACTGGCATCATCTTTTCCACATAATGCTAGCGCACAATTTCAGGGCGGGGGGGTAAACAAGCCGGGATCCTGGTACGTTGGCGAAGGACTCAAGCAGGGAGACAGGTTCAGTTATTCTTTGTGCCATATCGACTACAAGGACTGCTCTCAGTTCCAGATTGACTTTTGGGTTGAGGGCTCACAAAAGGTAGGAACCGAAGACCAGTGGAAACTCCAGGCGGTTGTCAGAGACGGCGCAAAAATACTCAAGGGGACAATCAACGTAGGTAAAATTGCAGCAGAACCGATTGGCAGCACAACAAACCTCGCTCCGTATGCCGCGGCCTTCAAGTCCTCACTGTCATGGCTTTCTGCATATGCTACTGCCAACACTGGAGATCTGACCGGCAAGGGTCCAAAGAAGTTCAGCATGCCATCGTGGGGCAAAATAGGAAACATTGGCGGCGAGCAAATCATCCCTACGGCAGAAGAAAAAATTGCAGTGCCAGACGGAATTTATGATACGGTGCTGGTCAGCTGGAAGACAGGAGGCAAAGTAAACCGAGTCTGGGTTGTAGATGACTTTCCATTCCCGGTAAAGGCAGATACATACGCACATGTCGCCGAAGGCGTGCCTCCACAGGAGTACCGATTCGAACTACTGGACTACCAGCAAAATGTAAAAACAAACCCATACGCTAACATCAAAGACACGGCGGAAATACAAAAAGAACTCAACTGCCCTACAAACACCGACGAATTTACCGCAGTAAGTAAGAACACTAACACCAACTCAATGATAATTAACCTCAAGTACGCGCCCCCAAACCCAAAGCAGGGCTGCACAATGGAAATGATAATCGACTTTAAGCGTAAAGTAAACCAAGAAGAATTTGAAAACGAGGTCCACTATGACATCTTGGTAGTTGAGCAGACATCGGCCGGACTCTCGCCCAAGCGCTCAATAGCTGAAGAGGAAAAACGAAACTCGCTCTTTACGACCGCGGGGCAGGTAAGACGCAGCATCATACTAAACGAATCTGGCATGACCAAGTACGCGATATTTGTGTATGGCACGGGGCCTGAGACTGCACAGCCAAACCCAGCAAAGGCAGGCTATGTTACGTTTGATATCAACGTGCAAAAAGGAAGTGCAGGAACAACGACTCCACCGCCGCCGGCTGAAATCAAAATCCCGTCATGGATAAAAAACAACGCCAAGTTCTGGGCAGATGGGCAGATAACCGACAAGGACTTTGTCTCTGGTCTGCAGTACCTCATCAACCAAAAAATCATAAAAATACCGGCAACGACTCCGGGTTCTGGTACTGGAAGCGATGTAATCCCATCATGGATAAAAAACAACGCCAAGTTCTGGGCAGATGGGCAGATAACCGACAAGGACTTTGTCTCTGGAATCCAGTATCTGATTACAAACGGAATTATCAAATTAAAGTCCTAATTATATCTGGCCTGTCTTGGTTCGCAAAATTCTCATTCCCCTAGGAATAATGCTTGGAGCCGCGGCCATAGGGCTGGCATATCCACTACTGACAGGCCTGCCTGGTTCTGAGCAAAACATACTTCCTAGGTTTGCAAGCCAGTGGTATCTTGGCAAGGGAGCAGAAACACACCCGACATTACAGTATCTGGTAAAGTATCAGGAAATGGAGTTTTTAGCAGAGTTTGACTTTTTGGAGCAGACAGGCGACGAGCAGAATATGCGACTCGTAATTGACGATATCAGGACAGGCCGGCATCTTGATCAGACTCTACAAATAGGAAAGGCATTTGTCTTTATCGGCACCCCGGGCGACATCAAACCGTACGTCGA
Source organism: uncultured Candidatus Nitrosotenuis sp. (assembly GCA_964542205.1). GTDB lineage: Archaea > Thermoproteota > Nitrososphaeria > Nitrososphaerales > Nitrosopumilaceae > Nitrosotenuis. Next base: position 10,077 of record CAZITM010000022.1, on the reverse strand, counting down.
CGCTCTAGACAAAACAGTCCTTTCCGTGCGTGATACTGTAGTAGAATCAAAATACCTTGTAGTGGGAGCCGAATGGGGAACGACATACGTAGGCAAGTTCACGCCAAAGATGAAGATCACAGAATACAAGGACACCGAGTTTGAATTTGGCAGCCTGAAAACCTACACAATATCCTACAAAATAAACGACATCGAGAATTATTTTCTTGTTGCAGATAACGTGCCGCTTCCGGTAAGGTCAGAGTTTTACACAATTGATGGAAAAAAGGAATACTCTTATGATCTCGTCCGATTTGAGCTGCCGAGCTGATAGACGTTTTCCAAAAGCCAGTCGCAGTAGGCTGTAACCTTTTGGTCAAATACGCACCAAATGTGTAAGGAATGCGGCAAAATATCGATTCGCCCATTCTCAAACATCACGCGCGCGCCTTCCTTTCCCTCGTACATGTATGCATCGTCGACTTGGACGTTGCCAAGGATCTCCCTTGCCTTTTCTTTTATGATTTTTCTCTCTATTGGAAAGTTTTCTTTCTGTCTGTCTACAATTATGGAGAGGTCGCGCCTGCCGTAAAACTCGAACTCGTTAATCTTGTTTTGCTGCGGAAAGTTCACCAGCAGCTGGACACTGTGTCTTTTTCCTACATCAAAACCAATCTCAGTTATCTTGGTGTACGCCATGGCCGGATTTTTCTTAAGCAATGTTCTTATCTGCGGGAGATTTGACTTGAGCTCCTGCTGCAGATGCGTTGTTATTTCCGTAAAACTCATGACTAATTTTTGATTTGCAGTAGTTATAATTTTTGAGCTGGGGATGGTTTTTTAGAGATCAAAGCTAACTGGGAGCATGGCAATGCCGGCGGACTATGACGGGATGAGGACCGACGAAAGCTCCGAGCGGGCAAGCAGCGTAGATGACTACAAGGTCACCTGCATGAGCTTCATAGAGGACATATCAAAAGACTATTTGGCGTGGGTCGACAGGTACCAGCTCCCGCCAGACGAGGACAAAAAAAGAAGGGAGCAAATCGCATCAGTAATACAAAGGACAAATGAGTGGATTGCCAGAGTCTCCCAGACCATAAAGGGGGTTGACGTTGTGATGAACGACGGCATCCAAAAAATGGCAGAATCTACAGCAGGGAGACCCTTCCAGATTGGAGTGTTTGTCAACAAGCAGTCTGGATACACAAGTGCCAAGCCTGGAATTATCGACGTTAGCATAAAGGCAGCCGGCAGGCCAGGAAGAAAAACAAAGATAATCGAGCACTATAAAGGCCAGCAGTTCCGGCTCGAGTCAACCGCTCCGGTCTTTTTCGACGAAACCAACATCCCGCAAGACGAGTTTGATCTGATGGACGTGCATCTTTACCTAGACGCGACACGGGCAAAGCAGCGCGATCTTGTCTCATTTACCATAACCGTCGCAGAAATGGAAAACGGCGCAGAGATGGAAAAGCGCGGCGTCTCTACCATAATTCACATTGTGTGATCTGTCAAAACAACAATCTTTCACATCTGTAGTTGATAGATTTGAAAAACCCAACAAATAACTAGCCCGGGTTTCACACCAATTCGTGGTAAAGAGAAAGAAAGGAAAACACCAACGATCGGCAGACCAAAAAGCCATCAGAAGATGGAATAAAAAGTTATAACACTTTAGTCTAGGTTGATTTGCAACACGACTCTTGCTTCTCCTGCACGCGCCTCTCCGCGATACTTTAGCTCGGAAATCTTTTTGGCAAGTGATTTGTCAGTTACAAGCGAAGCCATTCCTGTATATGTCTGACCGTCGAGTTCGACTCTGACTTGCGGATGGGCAAGCGCATTTTTTAGCCAGTCCGAGTTTTCGTTTCTCCTGGAAAGGTAAATTTTCCCTTCATATGCCACCGCACGAAGCCAGACAGAGTGTTCCCTGCCTGTCCTTCGTCCTATTGTGGTCAGTGATGCCTTGTAGGTGCCGTTTTTCACGAATGACGACATAAAGTCAACTAATTTAACCGAATTGATTGAAATTTGTAATTTTTGCATTCCATAAACCAATCCAGAAAACCAAGCCATGGCAACCCAACTAGAAACGCCGCAAAACCTGTGCACGGCAGACGAGTTCACAGGAAAAAAGGTAGTAGACAGAGAAGGAATAACATACGGCAAGGTAAAGCACATCCACATCAACGCAAATACCCTGACGGTTTCCGGAGTCACAGTGCACCAGGGATTTCACAAGGACTATTATCTTGGAACAGAATACATTGACAAGTTCACAGAAGAGACTCTGCTTCTTTCAAGGCCACCAATCCGCGCAAACATTCCTGTGGTGGATATCGACGGACACAAAATCGGCAAGGTAAAGCGGCTAGTCAAGGACGGCGACACAAACGAGCTCCAGTCAATCGAGATTGCTGATGGGATAATGCACACGAGAATTGTGGCAAAGTCGGAAATCTGGGGCGTCGGCGAAAAAGTAATCCTCAAACTAACAAAAGAGCAGTACAAGAAGCTATAGCACAAATACCATTTTCAAAACTTTTTTATCATCCGATTGCTGTGACTATCCAATGCAAAAAATTATTTTTGTATTTGCTATGACGGCACTACTGCCACTTTCAGGATTGGCCAATTTTCAATTTGTTACACCGGCAGAGGCGGCTGCAGTTGACTATTATCTCAAATTAGGAGACATCAAAGGCGAAGCCGCTGACAGCAGATACAAGGACTGGATTGACGTGGAGTCATTTAGTTTTGGTGTGAGCTCAACTGGTACGATGGGCTCCGGCGGCGGGGGCGGTGCTGGAAAGGGTGCAGGAAAGGCATCGTTTGGAGCATTGTCCTTGGTAAAAGCATTAGACAAGTCAACGCCGCTACTGATGCTCGAGTGTGCATCTGGAAAGCACTTTCCTACGGCAGAGCTTGTTTTAGTAAAATCCGGCTCTGAAATTATGAAGTGGACCCTCAGCGATATTCTCATATCGTCATATCAGATAGATGGAAAAGACACGACTCCTACAGACAGCTTTAGTCTCAACTTTGCAAAAATAGTCGTAGAATACAACTCAGCGACAGGCCCAGTAAAGGTGGGCTGGGACATAAAGGCAAACAAGCGTATTTGATATGAATAAAACAATTCTTGCCTCAATTATCGTCTGCTCTGCCTTGTTTGTCGCAGGCCAAGCCGGCGTTGGCTTCCTACTACCAAATGCAAGTGCAGCAGTGGACTATTTTCTAAAAATAGAAGGAGTCGAAGGCGAGTCCAAGGACAGCAAACATACAAACTGGATCGAGCTAGAATCCATCAACTTTGCTATAAGCACAAAAGGCTCTGGGGGTGGAGGCGGCGCAGGCAAAGCAAGTTTTAGTGATTTTAATTTTATCAAAAAAATCGACAAATCATCGCCAGTGCTGCTTGTTGAGTCGGCATCGGGAAAACACTTTCCAACGGCAGAATTAGCTGTAGTCAACGACGGAAAAGAAGTATTGAAGTACAAGTTTAAGGATGTCTTGATTTCCTCATACCAAATAAGCGCAGACGAAGAGATTCCAGTAGAAATGGTAAGTCTTGGACTTGCAAGCATCGAGGCCACATACGGAACCGTCACAGCTGGATGGGACATCAAGGCAAACAAGAGCATGACAGGTTCTACGGAAAGCGCAAAGACAACAACTGAAACAAAAAAAGAGACATCTGACAAGCCATCAACTACTAAAACTACGCCGCCTACGACCGCACAACCGGCCGCGCGGACACCGGCAGACTCTGACGGTGACGGCGTAACTGACGACAAGGACAAGTGCCCAGCTGAGGCCGAAACTAAGAACTCGTATCAGGACGACGACGGCTGTGCAGACAGGGTTCCTGCAACCACCACAGTTCCAAAGACAGTCACTCCTGTAACCCCAAAAATCGTAGTCCCCCTAAAGTAATTTCATAATTTTTTATAAAATTTTCAAATTTACTCCAAACAAAACCAAAAGATTGCGATCAGGGCAAGATTTAACTAGCGATGGTGTTTTGCAAAAACCGTGAAGACCATAATTTTATTGGCATCCGTTTTGGGATTGGTTTTTGCGATTGGCACAATTCAGCATTCTTCTGCCCAGTTTGTAGATCCTATTTATATGAAAATTGAAGGAATCGACGGCGACGTCACAGTACAAGGGCATGAAAAGGAAATCGAGCTCCACAGTTTTCAATTTGGTGTTAGCAGGAGTCTTACTGCGCCCACTGGAGGTCAGGATCGTGAATCTTCTGCTCCAAGCATTAGCGAAATCACGGTGACAAAAACCATGGACAAGGCGTCTCCAAAATTGTTTGGAGAGGCTCTAGTCGGAACAGGTAAGAATGTAGAAATATTTTTCGTGCTAACTGGACAAGATAAAGTCTTAACGTATGCAAAATACACTTTGGAAAACTGCATGATTTCGAGCTACAGCGTTTCGTCTGGCGGTGACAGGCCGATGGAAAGCCTGAGCCTCAACTTTGAAAAGATCACATTCGAACACATCCCAATAGATGGACAAGGAAAGCCAGGAACACCAGAACGCGTCACATATGATCTCGCTCAAGGCAAGAAAATCTAATTTTTGATACCAATTACGGTGAGAGAGTGATTTTTCAAATCTTGCTTGCGATGAGAGAAAAAAATGATGCAGATTGATGAAGTATCTTCTAATTACTATTGCCGCATTAGCAATATCGTCTTTTGCGGTTAATGATGCAGCTGCAGAAATTTTTCTTAAAATAGATTCAATTCCGGGCGATTCTATTATACCGGGACATGAAAATGAAATTGAGATTAACAGCTTACAGTTTGGTGTCGCAAGGCCCATCGGAACTCCGGTAGGCGATGGCTTGCTGCATGGCAGTACTCCAAGCGCAAGTGAAGTTCTAGTGACAAAAATGATGGACACATCGTCTCCAAAACTCTTTGCAGAATCCCTTGTCGGCAAGTCTCATGATAAAGTTGAGATTTTTCTTACCAAAATCCAAGATCGCGAGCTAATCACTTTTGCACAATACACATTAGAGGATGTCATTATTTCAGGCTACAGCGTTTCATCTGGAGGAGACACGCCTGCCGAAAGCATAAGCCTCAACTATCTCAAAATCACAACAAAATTCACACCGATCGGACCTGGAGGCAAACCCGGAACCCCGCTCCTCTTTTGCTTTGACTTTGCACAAAACGAGGAATGTGAGCCTTCTGTCCCGCCCCAAACTGACTCTGATGGAGATGGGGTGCCAGATACCTCAGATAACTGCCCAAACGTCAGTAACGCAACACAAATAGACAATGATCTAGATGCATCAGGCGATGCATGCGATGCGGATGACGACAACGATGGAATTGCGGACGTCGTAGACCCTAACCCATTGGTTCCAAGTAATGACTTTGCAGATGACGATCCTGAACCAACCACTACTGGAACAATAAACCGCGGCGACCAGTTAATATCAGTGAACGATGAAACAGATCCGGAAGGGGTGAGAATAGTAGCAGCACCGGGTGGAGGGGACACTCCTGCTACCATATCAGCATGTTCTAACACAGCTGTCATCTCACTTGATGCAGGAGAGGGGGCAATCCTTACCTGCAGCAGCGTTGATGTCGTAGCAGTAACTGGATCCATCGATGTAACCTTTACTGCAGATGATGGAACAACCGGCACCACCACCCTGGATGCGGGAGAATCAGTTACGTTTGAGCCGCAAACATTCACAGTAACAAACAACGGAGACACCGAAGTCATCATCACAGTAAACGGTAATCCAATCCCAATACCGTCGGGAAGCTCAGTTAACATCGACACGGAGCCTCCAACAATAATTGCGCCTGCTGATATCACTATAGAAGCAACAGGCCCATTGACTACGGTCTCGCTTGGTACTGCTACTGCAACTGACAACGAGGATCCATCGCCTACAATTACAAACAACGCACCAGCGTCCTTCCCGCTCGGAACAACAACCATTACGTGGACGGCAACAGACGCGTCTGGAAATTCGGCATCAGCCACACAACAAGTCACTATCACCGACACCACCCCGCCAACAATTGATCAGCACGCAGACATCACAATCTTGACAAACAATCCGGCCGGAGTCACAGTATCGTACGACGCACCAGCAACACATGACCTAGTAGACGGAGACGGCACTGCAACGTGTACTCCACTATCAGGAACCATATTTGCACCGGGACACACGACCGTAACATGTTCTGCTACCGACTCTCGCGGAAACCAAGCAATCGACTCGTTCTTTGACGTGTTTGTGGATCTGGATGCAATACCTCCGGAGGCGTACAACCAGTTTGATCCGGCAACAAAGAATGTGCTGGTATTTGGAACAGACGACCACCCAGGAATGCTCGCAACTCCCATACCGCCAACATCTGTAACTCAGGCAAAATGGAATGCCGAAGACGACGATGACAGAGAGGACCACAGGACAAACGCAGAGCTCAGAACATACGAGATAACCGATGCGGCAGGAAACAAGATGACACTAAAAGAAATCGTCAAGATAAAGGGAAAGGAGATCAAGGTCAAGGTTTTAAGCATACAATACGGTGACGGCACACCAATCAAGCCGGACAAGAACAAAAAAGCGTTCGAGTGGTCCCTGAACAAGGATGGCACCATAAAGGAGCTGGAGCAAAAAATGACCGCAAAAGACGGCAAGAGCAAGCAGGAAGTAAAGGCAAAGTACAGCTACAAAAAAGACCAGACCAAGATAGATTCAGAAAAACCAAAGACAAAGCTGACAAAACAGGGGCTTGCACTTTTACAAATGCATACGGCAAACGGCAAGCTTGTGATCAAATACTAGGTGAACCACTACCGGACAAGCCCGGAAGCCTTCTCGCCATAGCTTGATAAAAAAAACAATCGAGGCGAACTAGCCAGTTCTTGCAGCGCATGCCGTGCAGACGGGCGTGCCTTCGCGCAACACGATCTCTACGTTTGAAGTGTAACAAACATGACACAAGCCTTTCATGAGTGAGAACAGATTTTTTCTGTCTTAAATTTTTTATGCGAAAATCTTTTTTTCCAAAAGACTTAGCAATTTATAGCAGCCAAATCCTCCCCGATCGGAGTGCATGCAATAGAAACAAGGGATCTTACAAAGATCTACAATTCCGACACGATGGCGGTAGACAAGATCTCATTTGCAGTGGATCAGGGCGAGATCTTTGGTTTTCTGGGGCCAAACGGCGCGGGAAAAAGCACGACTATGATGATCCTTACAACTCTGCTCAAGCCGACCTCGGGCGAGGCGTTTGTATCGGGGCTTGATGTGTCAAGGCAGCAAAAAAAGGTCCGAGAAAAAATAGGCTACGTCCAGCAGGACATTACAATAGACGAGTACCTAACCGGAAGAGAGAACCTCCTACTGCAGGCAAGGCTAAACCACATCCCAAAGGACAAGATGCACTCCAGAATAGACGAGCTTTTGGATCTTGTGGAGCTTACAGAAAAACAAAATGACTCTGCCATAACCTATTCTGGAGGCATGAGAAAGCGCCTCGAAATAGCAGGGGGGCTCCTGCACAGGCCGGAGGTGCTGTTTCTGGATGAGCCGACGGTGGGTCTTGATATACAGACGCGCCAAAAGATCTGGGAATACATCAAAAGAATCCACAACGAATACAGGATGACAATATTTCTGACCACCCACTACATGGAGGAAGCAGACAGGCTCTGCGACAGAATAGGCATAATAGATTATGGGAAAATACAGACAGTAGATACGCCGCATGCGCTCAAAAGCACCATCGGCGCAGGCGTAATCGCGTTTTCAATGGATGACCATTCCGCAAGGTCGCAGCTGGTATCGGAAATAAAGAAAATAGAATTTGTAAAAGAGGTAAGCGAGTCTGAAGACAAGATAACCGTGTTTTCATCAAAGGGAACGGAGGTAGCGCCGATGATATTTTCGCTGTCGTCAAAGCTTGGAATCACGATCAAATCGATATCTATTACGCAGCCGACACTGGATGACGTGTTTCTATCATATACGGGCAGGGAACTACGGGACAACAACGGTGCAGGCTATGACAGAAAAAAAGAGTACCAAAAAAAGAAGAGGATGCTATGATTTACGACACGTACACGGTTTTCTGGCGCGAGCTGAAAAGATACCGCAAGTCAAGAAGCGGCGTTCTGATAAGGCTCATCCAACCCGCAATTTGGATAATAGTAATAGGCCACACCTTTGCAGGAACCAGGCCGCTCATCCAGCAGGTGGGCTTTGAGGGGACATATCTGGAGTTCATGGCGCCAGGCGTCATAATACTTACTGCGATTTTTACCAGCATCTTTGGAGGAGTCAACACCCTCTGGGACCGGAGGTATGGCTTTATGAACAAGGCACTCACATCACCAATCTCAAGATCATCTATTGCACTTGGCAAGATGCTTGCAATATCGCTCATCTCTGCACTCCAGTCGGCCCTGATAATCGGAATCGCAATAATAATCGGCGTGAGCTTTCAAAATCCGTGGGTTATTGCGCCAATCATGGCAATTGTGATTTTGTTTTCTCTTGGTTTTTCGGGGATCTCAGTAGTAGTGGCAGCCACCGCAAAGTCACAGGAAACCTTCTGGGGGGTAATCAACTTTCTTGGGATGCCGCTTTTCATGCTGAGTCCGGCCCTTTTTCCGCTGGAACTACTGCCGGACTGGCTTGCGACCGCTGCCAAGTTCAACCCGGTGACATACACGGTTCTGCTTGTTCGCGGCCTGATGACGGGCGTTACGGAAGGAATCTCTACTGCACTAAGCCTCGGAATAATCGGCGCGTTTGTCGTAGCGATGCTAGTTCTTGCAAGCTATGTCTTTACGCGCGAGGTCAACAAGCCATTCTGAGTGAAATTTGACTAAAACTGCAAGAAATACTTACTTTTGAGATCTTTTGCAAACCCAGAAACCCATGCCTAGATGCATCAGAAATTAGCTATACTGGCAGCTTGTGTTATTTTTACCATGGCATTGCAGCCTGCGCTCGCTGCCACAAGCTATCCATTTGTCTCCAGCTTCGGCGGCCAAGGACTGGTAAAGACCGGCGCGTTTACCTTTCCACAATACGTGGCAGTCGATGAAGCAGGAAACGTATACGTGACAGATCTCGGAAACTTTAGGGTCCAGAAATTCGACAACGACGGGGAGTATCTCCATTCCTGGGGCTCAAAGGGAACCGACTCTAAGAACTTTGCAGCACCGGCAGGAATCGCAGTAAAAAACGACTTTGTCTATGTAGTTGATCATGATTTAAACAATGTAAAAAAATTCAACACGGTTGGAAATTTTATCACATCGTGGGGCGGGCCGGGCTCTGAGCCCGGTAAGTTCAAGCTACCAAATGGCGTTGCCGTATCGAAGGATAACTTTGTGTATGTGGTAGATACCGGAAACAGCAGGGTCCAAAAATTCGACTCTGACGGAAAGTTCATCAAGGCGATAAGCTCCAGCGGGACCGAACAAGGAAAGCTCCTCAACCCACTTGGGATAGCAGTTGACGACAATGGAAACATCTACGTAGGCGACTCTGGCAACAAGAGGGTACAAAAGTTCACATCTGACGGTACATTTGTAAAAAGCTTCTCTGCCTCTTCTGGCGGGCTGCAGATCTCACCTGACGGCGTTGCCGTGGACTCTGCCGGAAACATCATAGTGGCAGATGCGGCCAACAATAGAATAGTGATAATGAACAAGGACGGCGCAGTCCAGTCAACAATCGGTACAACTGGAACAACTGACGGCAAGTTCAAAATTCCAAAGGATGTGGCAATAGATTCAGACGGCGACCTATTTGTAGTGGATTCCAGCAACCACAGAATCCAAAAATTCGGCTCAAGTGACACTACAAGAACGGTCCAAGTCGAGCAAACCACCGCTCAGCCACTAACACAAATAGGAAACGACCTCAAAAAGCCGGCAATCACCCCTCCAAAGGACCTCTATGTAGAGGCAACGGGTGGACTGACGCCGGTATCGCTAGGACAAGCAATAGCTACTGACGAAAGCGGCATCAAGTCCCTTACAAACAACGCCCCGACGGAGTTTCCACTGGGAATAACT
>CAZITM010000021.1:5390-21396 GCA_964542205.1 uncultured Candidatus Nitrosotenuis sp. | reverse complement strand
ATTCGGCCCTGTCACGGCTGAGACGCGAGTTCAAATCCCGCCAAGGGCGCTTACATCTTTTTTCTCTGAAAAATTAGAGACCTGCCTGTTTTTTTATTTCAGAGAGGATCTCATGGTTTGCAGCCGCGATAAATGAAAGCCTCGTCTCATAGCCAAGATCAGAGTCGAGCGGCTTGAGATCCTGATCTAAAACTATCCCGTCTGCCTCTTTTGCGATGATATAGCCAGCAGCCATGTCGGTAACGCGGATCTTCCCCCTCAAGTCGACATAGACGTCTATCAAACCCCTTGCAAAGAACGCAAGCTCAAGTGCGTTTGCGCCAAGATGTCTTGAGTGATTAGAGTTCTCAAAAATCGGCTGTATTCTCTTTACAAGCTCTGGTGTGGCCCCAGAGACATTTATCCCAACTATCTTGTAGACCGGCTTTTGCTTGTGAACATGGATCCGTTTCTCGTTTACAAAAGCGCCACTGCCTTTTGTCGCCCAGTACAGGTCCCCATTTGAAAGGTCAGTCACCACACCGTCGGTAACTGAGCTTAGTCTATTGTCCGTTGCAAATGCCAGCGAGCAACAAAAAAACGGAATTCCGCGAACGGCGTTTGCAGAACCATCTATTGCGTCCATTATGACAAATCCCTTTGGGTTCTTTGAGAGCTCGACTCTGCCACACTCCTCGCCCAAAACGACACACTCAAAATTGATCTTTTTTAGATAATCCAAAACCGTTTTTTCTGCAACAATGTCAATTTTTCTGGAAATGTCCCCTCCAGCGCCTCGCCCGTGATCCTCCCCTGCCTCAATTGTACCTGCGATGTTTCTTACATTTTCGTAGACCAATCTTGAGGCCTCTCTGAGAATCTCGATTATCTGCATGACTCATCTTGAATTTTTTTCGTAATTTAAGTCAAGAATTTTTGAAAGGATAAATATCAATGATAAAGACTCGTCACTGTGAGCAGCAAGGACCAGTCCGTCGTATCAAAGGAGGCACTCATGTCTACAAAGGCAGGAAAACAGATCCTCAAGCAAGGGCTGTTCAAATCAAAAGGATTCAGGTTATTTAGCCAGTACAAAGAAGAAGCCGAGTCGGAATTTCCAAAGTTCGCCGAAAGGTTCACAGATGATCTTCTCAGGGAAATAAAGTCAGATCAGTCTGCATATGAGACACAAAAAGAATTTGCAAAGGAGGTCGGCTCCGACGAGATAATCCTACAGGAATCCCAAATCCATGCCGTAAAATCAAGACTTGAAAGCCGCGAGGTGCTAAAGGACAGGGTTCTTCGAATACTCAACTCAAACTTTGTAAAGATGACACTGCCTGTTTTTTGCGCCCTTTATGATGCCGCGGCAGACTATTCTGGCAATAAAGATGCGCAGCTGCGACAAGACATGGTCGACGGCCATATCATAGCAATTGATCTCAGTGAACCTATGGACAGAATCGTGGACAAGGACGAGGATCTGGAATATCTTGACGATTACAAACTCATGAACCCATACATCTTAAGACTTGCCCGCGCAAAAATTGCAAGGGGAGGAAAGGATGTCTTGGCAGAATTCGAGGAAGGGTTCAGAGACGCAAGACTTGGCCAATACATTGACACAAAGCTCAAGATGACTCCAACAAAAATCACCGAAGAGCAGATGAACCAGTGCTACAAAAAATACCGCGCAGTAATGGGTACTGCCGGCAGAAACATGGCACTTGGCAAAAACCCCCTAGGCGAGATATTCTGGCTGGGCATGGCGCGCGCCGCAGAGTCAGTCGGCTGCGGTAACGAAATAGAAGACTCGATAAAAAACAAGTTTGTCAAAATACCCTCTTGGCCACTTTATTACTCGCTTTTGACAGGAGACGTAAAAAAGGGATTCGAATTCACGATGAAAAAAAGTGGGCTGTACCTCTCAGATGCGAGACTTGCACTAGAACTGCTCCCAAAAGAATTCTCGCACACGGAATTCTTAGAGTTCTTGTTTCTTACAGTAGAGCACTATAACCAATACTGGTATAACCAGCTGGAAAAGGCAAGCCTCTGGTTCGAGTTTTCTGAAAGGCTCCCGCGGTGAAAAAAAATGATGTGGTCTGAAAAACATAGGCCAAAAAAAATCGCCGACATGGTTGGAAACGAAGAAGCACGCAGCTCCTTTGTAGACTGGATGATAAAATGGAAAAAGGGAGCAAAGCCAGCGTTGCTTATCGGCCCGCCTGGCATAGGAAAAACGACACTCGCGCAGCTGGTCGCAAAGGAATTTGGGTACGACCTAATAGGCCTCAACGCAAGTGATGTGCGAAACAAGGCAAATATCGAGGAACTGCTGACTCCGTTACTTGGAAACACAAGCCTACTTGGGAGGCCCATGATATTTGTAGACGAAGTCGACGGAATACACGGCCGCGCAGACTTTGGGGGAGTAGAAGCGCTACTAAAGATCCTCAAAGAACCGACCATTCCAATAATACTTGCGGCAAACTCTGACCAGTCCGACAAGATGAAAAACATCAAAAAAGCAACAAAGCCTATCTATCTCAAGCCACTCCCACCAAGACTTTTGGGACTATACCTTGACAAGGTGCTAGAAGAAGAGGGCGCAGAGCTTAGCCCCGGCTCCACAATCAAAATAATTGTCGAGTCAAGGGGCGACATCCGCTCGTTGCTAAACATGACGCAGGCTCAGATCGGCGGCTTTGATCCGCCTACGGAAAAATCATTTGAAAGCCTTGATGTCGAGGCCGCAATAAACGCCTTTTTCAAGGCAAAATCAAAAGAAGAAGCACAAGTCGTGCTGTATTCGCTAAGAATCGACCCAAGAGAAAAGATAAACGCGTTTTATTCCAGTATCGTGACAAGCGGCCTGCCGACCGGAACGCTTGCAAAAATGCTTGACGTGATCTCAGAAGCAGACATGTTGTATGGAAAAATAATGAAAACACAGGAATGGAGGCTGCTGAGATACCTCGACAACATACTGCTAAAACTTTATGGGCAAAACGCCCAGATCCAGTTCTCGCAGTACAACCTGCCATGGCCACTCTTGAACCGACTGCGCTGGGACGGAAGAACGATCAAAGCACTAACATCAATACTTGCCAAAAAATTCCACGTCTCGCAAAGCACGGTTGCGACCTTTTATCTCCCATACATTTTGTTTTGCATCAAAAACAAAAAGCTAGACCTTGATGTCAGTCCAGAATACACAGAAATAATCCAAAAGGAGATTGCTCTTCTGAAATGAGCTGGCGCAAAATCCCTATGAAGTTTCCAGGTACGTGCATTGTCTGCAACCAAAAAATCGAGATAAACGAGGTAGGTCTTTGGGCAAAGGGCCTTGGGGTCAAGCACGAACGGTGCGCAAGCCAGGAAGCGAAGGAGCTAAAATGCATAATTTGTGGAGGGCCTGCGGGGTGCGCAAAATGCGAGTTTGCAGACGACTGCAACCGGGAGATAGTCTCAGAGTTCTGCATATGCAAAAAATGCCAAGGACTCGAATCACCCTTCACACAATATCAAAAGGCAGTGCAAAAGAATTTTTCACTGCTGAACATCAAGCAATAGGCTGAAATTGTGCAACTAAAAACCAGGCTTTGTGAAGGCCCTCGTCTACGAAGAATATGCACAAAATGACGATTTTAAAAAAATTCTGAAAATAAAGGAACTGCCGGATCCAAAACCAAAGTCAAACGAGGTTGTCTTTAGGGTGGAGTTTGCCGGCCTCAACTACGACGACATCTGGGGAATGAGGGGAAAACCAATCCAAATTCCAATGCCGCACATCTCCGGCACCGATGCGGCAGGCGAAGTGATTGCGGTAGGAGATGATGTAACTACGATCAAGGTCGGCGACAGGGTGGTGTCACATGGGAATCTTTCCTGCAGGGTCTGCAAGGCATGCACAGAAGGAAAAGAATACAACTGCAAAAGCCGCAAAGTTTGGGGATTCCAGACGGGGCCGCTCTGGGGCGGATACTGCGAGCAGACACACCTTCCAGAAGTAAACGTCGCAAAAATTCCAGACAACATCACATACGAGGCTGCCGCTGCAGCATCGATGGTGATGATGACTGCATGGCACATGTTAGTAGGCCGCGCAAAGATAAGGCCAGGCCAGACAGTTCTGATAATGGGTGGAAGCTCCGGCATGGGAACGTTTGGGATACAAATTGCAAAGCTATTTGACTGCGATGTCATTACGACGTCAAGTCCCGACAAGCTAGAGCGGTGCTTGAAGCTTGGCGCAGACTATGCAGTAAATCACAGAAAAGAGGACTGGCACAAGGAGGTCTTTGCAATATCAAAGGAGCTAGCAAAAAACAAGGACGGCATTCCTGGAATCGATGTCATCTACGAGCACATAGGCGGCTCGCACTGGAACAAAGAACTAACACTCCTAAAGTATGGCGCGACACTGGTGACTACCGGGGCTACGACCGGATATGAGGTACAAACTGACCTCAGACACATCTTCTTCAAGGGCACAAATGTCCTAGGCTCGACACAAGGCACAAAGGCCGAACTGGAGGAGTCGCTATACTGGATGTCAGAAGGAAAGATAAAATCAATAATTGACTCTATCTACACCTTTGAGCAGGCACCGGAGGCCCACACAAAAATGCTCAATGGAAACATTTTTGGCAAAATTCTGATCAAGCCCCAGTAACAAATCTTAAAATTCAAGCTAATAGAAAATTGAAACAATGGCAGACGATAAAACCGAAATTGAAGCAAAAAAAGAGGTAACATACCAGATCCCGCCATACATGCCAGAACACGTCCTTAGCCCCGAGTTCCACGGAACATCAAACTATGAAATGGGAATAACCGAACTGGTCAAAGAAAAGATGGAAAGACTTGAGCGACTAAGACGCGACCCAGAAGCAAGCCAGACTCTAATTCGCGAAGCCGAAGAAGATCTAAAGACCCTCGACTACCTATACGAGAACTATCACCTCGGCATGAATGTCTTTAGGACGGCAAAGGGCGGCCGGGACAAAATCAGAGAATAATCAATAATTCTAAAATTAATATATCCTCATCATGGTCACTTGTTGCGGGGCCACATGCATTCTGACAAAATTGAAAAATTTTTAGAAAAACAAAAGATGGCACTTGCTGCCGGTGGACAAGACAGAATTCTGGCCCAACATGAAAAAGGAAAACTGACTGCAAGGGAAAGAATTGCGTTATTGCTCGATGAGGGCAGCTTTACAGAAATCGACGCGATGGTAACCCACCATTACTATGAATATGATATGCAAAAGAAAAAGTTCTACACCGACGGTGTCATCACGGGATACGGCACAATCAATGGAAGACAGGTTTTTGTCTTTGCTTATGACTTTACGGTTCTGGGTGGAACGCTCAGCCAAATGGGCGCAAAGAAAATCACAAAACTCATGGATCATGCCATGCGCACAGGCTGCCCAATAATCGGTATAGCGGATTCTGGCGGAGCAAGAATCCAGGAGGGAATCTTGAGCCTTGATGGATTTGCAGACATCTTTTATCATAACGAGCTTGCGTCCGGCGTGGTTCCACAGATAACTGCCAGCATAGGCCCGTCTGCAGGGGGCGCAGTGTATTCTCCTGCGATGACTGACTTTGTCATAATGGTAGAAAAGGCAGGAACCATGTATGTGACAGGCCCAGAGGTGGTAAAGACCGTCCTTGGCGAAGAAGTATCGTTTGAGGAGCTAGGCGGTGCAATGACACACGGAACCAAAAGCGGCGTTGCTCACTTTGTGGCAAAAAACGAATATGACTGCTTTGACAAAATCAAAACACTACTCTCATACATACCATCTAACAACTCCGAAGAGCCGCCAATTGTAGAAAACGACGACGACCCAAACAGAATGGATCACAACCTCATAAACAAGATTCCGGAAAACTCACTCCAACCATACGACATGAAGGAAATAATTCTATCTGTCGTGGACAACCACCATTTCTTTGAAGTTCATGAGCTGTTTGCACCAAACATAGTCGTCGGATTTGCAAGAATGCACGGAAAGACTGTCGGAATCGTGGCAAACCAGCCACTATATCTGGCAGGGGCATTGGACATAGACTCGTCAAACAAGGCAGCTCGCTTTATCCGATACTGCGACGCATTTAACATTCCGATAATCACATTTGTAGACACGCCTGGGTACATGCCGGGAACAAACCAGGAACACAACGGAATAATCCGTCACGGAAGCAAGCTCCTCTATGCTTACTGCGAGGCCACTGTTCCAAAAATAACACTCGTAATTGGAAAGGCATATGGCGGTGCGTACATCGCAATGGGTAGCAAAAATCTCCGAACTGACATAAATTACGCATGGCCCACGGCACAAATCGCGGTCTTGGGCTCAGAGGCAGCAGTAAAGATCATGAACAAAAAGGATCTGGACGCGGCAAAAAACCCGGAGGAGCTCAAAAAACAACTAACCGCGGAGTTTAACGAAAAGTTTGCAAACCCATACGTTGCTGCATCCAACGGATCAGTTGACTCAGTAATCGATCCGGCGCAGACTAGGCCGATGCTAATAAAAGCGCTTGAAATGCTTGCAAACAAGCGAGACAGGCAGCTACCGCGAAAACACGGAAACATCAACCTGTGATTGATATGATAGGCAAAGTTCTCATAGCGAACAGAGGGGAGATTGCACTTCGAGTCATACGTACTTGCAAGGCACTTGGAATAAAGACGGTCGCAGTTTATTCTGACGAGGACTATCACTCGCTGCATGTAAAAAAAGCAGACGAGGCGTATCATATCGGCAAGGCGGCGCCAAAGGAAAGCTATCTGAACCAAGAAAAAATTATTGATGTGATACTCCGATCCGGTGCAGACGCAGTACATCCAGGATATGGATTTCTCTCCGAAAACTCTGACTTTGCAAAACTCTGCGAAGACAACAAAATAAATTTCATCGGCCCATCTGCAGCATCCATGGATCTCTGTGGTGACAAGATGAGATGCAAGGCAGCGATGCTAAAGGCAAAAGTTCCAACAGTGCCTGGAAGCCCAGACCTGGTAAAGGACGTTGAAGAGGCCTTGGACATTGCAAACAATATCGGATACCCAGTTCTGCTAAAGTCAGTTTACGGGGGCGGTGGACGAGGAATCCGATTGGTACACAATGACAAGGAGCTGCGCGAGGCATATGATACCGTAACGGGAGAATCGATAGCCGCATTTGGCAAATCTGCAATTCTGGTTGAAAAATTCCTTGAGAAGACTCGCCACATAGAATATCAGCTGGCGCGAGACAAGCACGGCAACGCGGTTCACATATTTGAAAGAGAGTGCTCGATCCAAAGGCGCAACCAAAAACTCATCGAGCAAACCCCCTCTCCGGTAGTAGACCAAAAAACAAGGGATAGGATTGGCGAGCTAGTAATCAGCGCAGCCAAGGCAGTAGACTATACCAATCTGGGAACAGCGGAATTTCTGCGCGCAGATAATGGCGAGTTCTACTTCATCGAGATAAATGCCAGGCTACAGGTGGAGCATCCCATTACGGAGCTCGTCTCTGGACTAGACCTAGTCAAACTGCAAATCGACATCGCAAACGGCGAACCCATACCATTTAAGCAAAAAGATCTACGCATGAACGGCTATGCAATAGAATGCAGAATAAACGCCGAGGACACGTTTTTGGACTTTGCACCGTCGACAGGTCCAGTACCAGATGTCACAATTCCATCAGGACCGGGGGTGCGTTGTGACACATACCTGTATCCCGGCTGCACGGTATCGCCGTTTTACGACTCGCTTATGGCAAAGCTGATCACATGGGGCCAAACCTTTGAAGAATCGCGACTCCGAATGCTCAATGCACTAAACGACTTTTACATACAAGGAGTCGAGACGTCGATTCCCCTTTACAAAACAATTCTAAACACCGAACAATACAAAAAAGGCCAGCTTTCAACTGACTTTTTAAAAAGATACGGAATAATCGAAAAACTGGCAGAGGACATCAAGGCCGAAAAAGCCGCAAAGAAGAAAACTGCCCTCGCAGCAGCCGTCATACACTCCGAATATTTCAAGAGCAGGGTAATTCGCCCAGCCGATACCAACCAACAATGGAAGAGCAAACTGGAGTGAAAAAATGGAATACAAAATAGAAGACCTCGAAGGAACATTTGACGCCCAAATACTCAAAAATCTCGGAAACAACGAGTATGTAATTAAAATAGATTCCAAAGAACACCAGCTAAAAATTCTCCACATGGATTCCAGGGGGATCGAGTTCATCTTGGATCAAAAATACCACAGGGCCAAGTATCTCGAAAACACCATCGCTCACATGAATCTTGTAGTGGACGGCACCCCCATGAAACTAAAGATGAACTCAAAATTTGATGAAATTGTATACAAAAATACCGGCGGCGGGGCAAGTGCAGATGCGCAAATCAGCCTACACAGCCAGATTCCGGGCAAGGTTGTTTCAATCAACGTAAGCGAAGGAGACCGCGTCAAAAAGGGAGATGTGGTATGCGTACTAGAATCAATGAAGATGCAAGTCTCGATAAAGTCCCACAAGGACGGTGTCGTCAAGAAGATTAAAGTCAAGAGCGGCGGCTCTGTGGCAAAAAACGACGTGCTGGCAGAAATAGAGTAAGAGACTAGTTTGCTTTTTTGAGAAAATCGATTATCTCTTGGTAGTTTGGTTCAACGAGAGGATTGTCCGAGACCCACTTGTATACTATATCTCCGTTTTCATTTACAATAAAGACGGAGCGTTTTGCGGCATCGTATCCTTTTACGTGTAAGAGATCCGGCATCAGTATGTCATAGTCCCTGATGGTCTTGCTCTTGTAGTCGCCAAGTATCGGGAAGTTCAAGTTGAACTTTTCGGCAAACGCCTTGTTTGCAAAGGGGCCATCATTTGATATTCCGATTACCTGCGCGCCAAGACTCTGAATCTCGCCCCATCTATCCCTAAAGGTACACATCTCGTTTGTGCATACGGGGGAGCTGGCGGCGACAAAAAATGACAAAACAACCTTTTTGCCCTTAAACTCGGAGAGCCTTCGCATTTTCAGTTCGGTGTCTACAAGCTCAAAGTCTGGAGCCTTCTGACCCACATTAACCATGTCTGAAATTTTGAGCCGTCATATATCAATCATCAGAAATTTTTCTGATCGCAATTTTTTATTAAAATTCTTTCAGTACCTTTTTATATAAACAAACTGGGGTGAAGCTGATTTGGTTGGGGAATATGCAGCTAACTATAGTCATGTTCTTCTGATGTTTGGATTTGCTATAGTGGCAGTCGGTCCGGCACTTTTGATATCACGTATGATTTCGCCAAGGCGGCGCAGCAATCCAGTCAAGTTCCTGCCGATGGAGGCAGGACAGGTTCCAAAGGGCGAGGGGAGAACCCACTTTATGATGCAATATTACGCCTATGTCCTGATGTTCGTTATTTTTGATGTAATGGCAATATTCCTGTATGCATGGGGCAGCTCTCTTTTGCAGCTCCCAAAGACTGCTACCTTGCCGATAATTGCTTTTTTGGGAATAATGTTTGCTGCCATGGCTTTTGCACTATACCAGTCAAAGAGGAGAGACATATGGTAAAACTAAATACACATTCAGAGCTAAGGACAGGTAAGGGATTCAATTGCTAAAGGAACTCCTAACTCCACACAACGCAAACGTGTTCGTCGGAAAGCTGGGAGACGTCCTTGTCAAGGCAGTTGATGCGCCACTTGGATACGCCATAAACTGGAGTAGACTGTGGTCTCTGTGGCCTGTGCACATCGAAACAGCATGCTGCAGCGTCGAGTTCGGCGCGGCATCTAGCCCGAGATACGACGTCGAGAGATTCGGAATCATAGAGGCTTTCGGATCTCTGAGGCAGTGCGACCTAGTTGTCGTGCAGGGAACCATCACGCGAAAGATGGCTCCGAGGCTCAGGCTGGTCTACGACCAGATGCCGGAGCCAAAGTACGTCATCGCTATGGGTGCATGCGCGATCACCGGCGGGTTGTACTTTGATTCGTACAACGTTCTACCGGGGATCGACGGAATACTTCCAGTAGATGTGTATGTGCCGGGATGCCCCCCTAGACCTGAAACCCTCATACAAGGATGTATGCTGTTGCAAGAAAAGATCAAGAGGATGAAGGCTAGGTAGAAAGTCCTGATGAGCGCAGAACAAACAAAACCCGTAGCAAAGGCAGAACCAAAAGAGCTGCCGGCATTTGAAAAATCAATCGCAGACAAGCTAGAAAGGAAATTTGGCTCCAAGACAACGATCGAGTTTGTAAAGCCGACCCGGATACGCGTCAAGGTGAGCAGGGAAAACGTGCTAGAGATAGCAAAATTCATTCGCGACGAGCTGCACTTTGACCACGCCGAGTCCGTAAGCGGCGTAGACTATCCGTCCCAAAAAGAAATCGAGGTGGTATACCACCTAGGCTCCTACACAGACCCAGATCTTGCAAACCAAATTCTCGCACTTGCCACACGCGCCCCAAGGGAGGAGAACCCAAACCCTGGAAGCGACTCCACTAGACTCCCAAGTCTTAGAGATATTTTTTACAGCGTAGAGTTCCATGAAAGAGAATGTTTTGAAATGCTAGGAGTTTACTTTGAGGGCCATCCAGATAACCGTAGGCTGTTGCTGCCGGAAGACTGGGCAGACCTGCCGCCGCTTCGCAAGGACTTTAAGATAAAGGGAAGATAAAATGACTACACAACTACCACCAGGACTCGAAATAGAAAAGCTCGACGAGCGAATAATGACGCTCAACGTAGGGCCCCAGCACCCAGGCTCTGGCCACATGAGGCTGATAATCAAAGTCGACGGAGATTACATTGTTTCTTGCGATCCAGATCCTGGATACGTGCACCGCGGCGAAGAAAAAATGGCAGAATACAGAAACTACATAACAAACATCCCACACCTTGAGAGGCCGGTGATTCATGACTCGTGCAACATTTTGTACCCTTACTGCCTCGGCGTCGAGGAGCTGCTCGGCATCGAGGTGCCAGAGCGCGCAAAATACCTGCGCGTCATCGCATCTGAGCTAAACCGCTGCGTATACATCCAATACTGGCTTGCAATTTATGGGATCTTTTTGGGGCACTCTACTATGTTTATGTGGCCTGCAGGAGACAGGGAGCTCTTTATCGACATGCTGGAAAAAATGACCGGAGCCAGAGTAACACACGCATACTTTGTGCCGGGCGGAATACGAAACGACGTTCCGGCAAACTTTGAAGACATGTTACTGAGGCGCGTCAACTATTTTGAAAAACGCATCAAAGAATACGCGGCAATATTTTACGACAATCCAATTCTGATCTCAAGAACAAGGGGGGCTGGAGTTCTCTCAAGAGAGGACGCAATACGGCTAGGAACCACCGGCTCCACTTTGCGAGCAAGCGGCGTTGACTTTGATCTTAGAACAAAAGAGCCGTACGATGTATACGAGGAGCTCGACGTCAAGGTAAACACGCTCAAGGATGGTGACTCGTACGCGCGCTCCAAGATTCCATGGCTTGACATGCTGGAGTCATGCAACATAATCAGGCAGGCGGTGCAAAAGATGCCAAAGTCAGGCTCCGTCCGAGTAAAGCTAAAACCAAACCCAAAGGGAGGAAACGACGAAGTATACAAGCGTGTAGAGTCTGGGCGAGGCTCCCTTGGATGCTATATCGTATCTGATTCCAAACCAGAACCATACAGAGTCAAGATGAGCGTCGGTTCGTTTAGAAACATGATCTGCATGCCGTATCTTCTCAAAGGAGAAAAACTTGGTAACATGCCGGCAGTCTACTGGAGTCTTAACTACTGGCCTGTGGAGGCTGACAGGTAAATGTCCACAATTGCGCCAAAGTTCCGACTGGGGTACTTCATCAAGTCTATTTTGGATAATGTATTTTGGGCAATCGTACTTTTGACACTGGTTGGGATCCCACTTGTGCAGGTACTACTGTTCTATCTTGAGCTGCCGGTGCTTGACAACAAAAAACTCTTAGATCCATATCTTGCGTTTACAATTTTAGCCGATCCATCAAGGCAGATCCCACTGCTAAAGTCCCTCATACAGACTGACTTTTTCAAAATCGCGGCATTTCCTGGGTTTGGGTTTGCAGCGCTTCTTGCAGCCGGGACAATTTTTGTCGAAAGAAAAATGCTTGCAAAGCTACAGCTCCGAGTCGGGCCGTTCTACTGCGGAAAAATTGAAGGAATACTACAACTCATGAGTGATGGCATCAAACTACTGTCAAAGGAAATAATAATTCCTGCCAAGGCCGACAAGCCGATCTTTTGGGCGGCGCCAGTTCTCTTTGTCGCAACGGCGGCGGCGTTTGTTTCACTCATTCCCGCGGCAGGAAACGGCTGGGTGGTAGCAGACGTCGATATCGGAATAATCGCGGTTTTTGCAATCATTGGGTTCTTCCCAGTAATTACGGTGCTTTCGTCATGGTCTGCAAACAGCAAATTTCCCTTCATAGGCGGAATCCGCGCCCTGCACCAGATGATCTCGTTTGAAATCCCGCTCATACTGTCAGTTCTGGGCGTAGTAATACTCACAGGCACGCTGAACCTCACCGAAATAGTCGAAAGTCAAGATCAATACTGGTGGATTATATTTTTGCCAATTGGCGCAATCGTCTTTTTTATCGCAATGCTTGCCGAGCTTGAAAGAATTCCATTTGATCTCCCAGAGGCGGAAAGCGAGATAGTGGCTGGATGGCTAACCGAGTTTTCCGGAATGATGTACGGCCTAGTCCAGCTTGGCTCGTACCTCAAGCTGTACGCGTTTGCAGCATTGTTTGTGGTGTTGTTTTTGGGCGGATGGCACGGCCCAAACGTTTGGCCTCCATTCCCGCAAGAGATAATCGAAAAGGGAATAGAGATGGGCCCAATCAACGCCAGGTTCCCAGGCCTCCCACTACTCGATCAACAAATGCTCAACGATGTCCTGTGGTTTGTGATCAAAGTCGTAGGGGTGATCTTCTTCATCCTGCTGCCAAGGGGTGTCTTTCCGAGAATAAGAATCGACTTGTTGTTGCACATAGGTTGGTACAAGCTGATCGGTCTTGCGTTTGTTAACATCTTTATAGCACTTGGCTTGCTGTATGCCGGAGTACTAGGACCGGAGGGAATCTTGTAAAATGGGAACCGCAACTGGGATAATCAAAGCACTAAACTCTGGAATAAAACACCTTGCAGTTAAGAGATTCACACTGCGATATCCAGAACAAAAACTCAAGTTCGTAGGCGACGGATATCAGTTCGATCCAACAACGGGCGTCGGCATAGCGGGATACAAGGGACGGCACATGCTATTCCACGACAAATGCACGGGGTGCCAGCTCTGCTCCATCGCATGTGAGGGAGTGGCAGAGGCAATAGCGATGGTCAAGGTGCCAGAGGAGTGGAAGCAAAACAAAAAGGCAATCATGCCGCAGATTGACTATGGCAAGTGCGTCTTTTGCGGCTTGTGCGTGGACGCATGCCCGTTTTACGCACTATACATGACAAACGACTACGAACTATCTTCGTTTACAAAAGAAGGGCTGATCTACACACCTGCCCAACTACAGGTAAAGCCAAACGTACAGCAGGATGCAGAGCTGATATTTGACGACAGGGGTGCAAGACATGGCTGATGCGGTATTTCTGGCACTTGCAGTGATGACGATCGGGTCTGCAATCGCAGCACTCGAGGTCCGATCCCTAATTTACGGCTCTATCGCCCTGATGGGAACACTTGGCGGAATCGCAGGATTCTTTTTGCTTTTGGACTCGCCGTTTGTGGCCATGTTTCAGATTGCAGTCTATATTGGCTCTATAGCAGTTTTGATTCTCTTTACAGTAATGCTGGTAAGAAGACAGCTAATCTTCATCAAAATCGAGGACAAAAGAAGGAGGTATGCCGGCATAGGTCTGATGCTGGTAATGATGATGGCACTTGGCGCAGTAATACTAAGCTCCGGCATCAAATCCATTCAGACCGACGAGCCTCCAGTAGATTTTAGATCAATAGGTGAGGACTTTCTGATTTATTACTGGCCGGCACTTGTGCTGATGGGCCTCATACTGGCATCTGCCGTAATCGGAGCACTGACACTCGCAAGAAGGGAGGACATGACAAATGACCAATACAATAACTGACTTTGTCATAGTTTCGATTGCCCTTTTGGCAATTGGAATCTACGGCATCTCTGTAAAGCGAAACGCAATCCGGATGCTCTTTGCCATAGAAATGATAGTCAATGCCGCAAACCTCAATCTGGTGGCCTTTGCCAGGTTCTTACCAAACAGCCAGGGCCAGACATTTGCATTATTCTCAATAGCAATCGCAGCAGCCGAAGTCGGAGTCGGCCTAGCACTCATCATAGTAGCATACAGAATGTACAAGAACGTTGACATTGCGGAATTCAGGAGTTTGAAGGGCTAGTGGAGTTCGCATTGCTTCAGGCAGTCTTCCTGCCTCTATTACTGGCACCAGCCGCATATTTGATTGGAAGAAAAATAGGCCCAAACGCGGCGACGTGGTTTACGTTTGGGTTGTTGCTGTACTGCACGGTTCTGCTAATCACGGCGGCACTTGGCGGCACATATGAAGAACACTACCAATGGACAAGCCTCTTTGGCGAGTTCGGCTTTAAGCTCGACGGTCTTGCAATACCGTTTGCAATCATAATTTATGTTTTGAGCACGGTTCTTGCGTTGTACTCGCAGCCGTACATGATCCACAAGTTCAAAGAGTTCTACGAAGAGCACACGCATGGCCACGTAAGCGGTTCGCACGGCGCTCAAACAACTGCGCTAGTGGAATCGGAAGGACTCAAAAACTATGTCAACGGCCAGTCCGGCCTGTACTTTGCGCTGTACTTGGTGTTTGCAATGGGAATGCTTGGGACTGTTCTTGCCACCAACCTCATCGAATTTTACATCTTCTTTGAGGTCATGCTGATCCCGGGTTTCTTTTTGGTAGCGTTCTGGGGTGACGGGCCAAGACGCAGAATCTCTCTGATGTTTCTTTTCTGGACACATGTGGGCGCAGTGGTACTTCTCTTGGGATTTCTTGCAATCGGCCTCTCTGTTGGAAGCTTTGACTTTGCAGCAATCGAGGAGTCAAAGATCCCATCCGAGGTGGTGACAGTAGCTGCAGTCGCGATAATCTTGGGACTTGGCGTAAAGCTTGCGGCATTTATGTTTCACATTTGGCTGCCCTATGTCCACGGCGCGGCCCCGACTCCGATTAGTGCCCTTTTGTCCCCTGCGATGATCGGAATCGGAGCGTATGGAATTTTCAGACTTGTAATCGAGTTTTTGCCAAACGTCTACTCAGAGCTTGCCATATGGCTGCACATCTGGGGCCTTGCCACGATGATATACGGGGGGGCAATGGCGCTGATGCAGGACGACGTAAAGCGACTGCTCGCATATTCTAGCGTATCGCAAATGGGGTACATTCTCTTTGGAATCGGCTCGTACTCTGCACTCGGCTTTGCGGGAGCAGAGTTCATGTATGTGACCCACGGTCTTGGTAAAGCACTCCTCTTCATGACTGCTGGAATTTTGATTGTGCAGTGCGGGACTCGAAGCATGACAAAGCTTGGCGGCCTTGCGGGAAAGATGCCAATAACGGCAGTCTGCGGAGTGATCGGCGCCCTTACCATAGCTGGCGTGCCACCAACAAGCGGCTTTATGGGCGAGTGGACACTGTTTGCAGGTGCCTTGGACACCGCAGTAAAGGACAACGCGGCAACCGGCTCCGTTCTGAGGTATGTTGTGTTTGGCCTAGGACTTGTTGCGACCGTAATCACAATGTCGTACATGCTCTGGATGCTAAAGCGCGTCTTTTTTGGAAAGCTCCCAGAACACCTCTCGCACGTAAAGGAGGCAAGCTGGTACATGACTGCGCCGATGATGGTGCTTGCAGGATTTACCATAGTCGTTGGAATCTATCCAGACATCTTCTTTGAGGACATAATCCCATACATGAAAGGAGTGCTTGGTGCATAATGGTGGAATCCAAC
>CAZITM010000021.1:0-5380 GCA_964542205.1 uncultured Candidatus Nitrosotenuis sp. | reverse complement strand
GAGGCCGGCGCGATAAACGCGTGGCTTGTCTGGATTTTACCGTTTGTTGCAGCCCTGATCGTTCCGGCAGTGGGCAGGTTCTCCCATAGGGCCACTGGATGGGTGGCAATAGGTTTTGCGGCGGCAAGCGCACTTTCTGCGGCGACAATGTTTTCCGGCGCACTACAAGCGCACGAAATACACGACCAGGTCAACTGGATCTCGACAATTGGAATCAAGGCAGGAGTTCTGGCAGATCCACTTGCGGTAATAATGGCAAACGTCGTTGGCTGGATCTCGTTTTTGATAATGGTGTACAGCACCGGCTACATGAAAGGCGACAGGGACATCGTAAGATTCTGGTTCTGGATGATGTTCTTTATAGGCTCGATGCAGCTGATAGTTCTTTCAGATAATCTGCTAATGATGTTCTTTGGATGGGAGGGAGTCGGACTCGCATCGTATGCTTTGATAAGCTTCTGGTATAGGGACAAAAACAAGGACCATGTGGGCGTTCAGGGAAGGACGGTCTTGGGCCTTGCCGAGTATTATTCCCCAACTCACTCCGGCATGAAGGCATTCATCATGACCAAGGTTGGGGACATCATGATGCTTGCAGGAATGTTCATGATTTTCGCGTTTGCCGGAACCTTTGGCTTTAGGGATCTGATGCATGACACCGCATGGGCGTCAGCAATGCAAGCACAGGGGCTGCTGGTTCCGGCAGCGGTGCTTCTCTTTGGAGGTGCAATAGGCAAGTCCGCCCAGTTCCCGCTAAACGAGTGGCTTTTGGAGGCAATGACTGGCCCAACTGCGGTTTCTGCGCTCATTCATGCTGCAACGATGGTAAAGGCAGGGGTGTTCCTGGTGGCAAGACTCGGGCCACTCTTTTTCGCACTCGGGGCGGCGGGATTCATGGTTGATGATTTTTTCATGGTGATCGCCTGGGTGGGTGCAATCACAGCTCTTCTTTTGGCCACCCAGGGAATGGTAAACTCTGAAATCAAAAAAGTGCTTGCATACTCGACTGGCTCCCAAATCGGCTACATGATGATGGCACTTGGTGTAGCGGGGCTGTCTGACCAGTTCGTTGATGGATACACGGCAGGATTCTTCCATCTCACATCGCACGCAATGTTCAAGGCATCGCTTTTCATGGCGGCAGGGTCGCTACTGCATACCGTCGGCTCTAGGTTCATGACCGATATGGGAGGCCTCCGAAGGCACATGAAAAAGACATATGCGTTCATGTGGGCGGCAGGACTTGGACTTATGGGGGCTCCATTTATCACGACAGGATTTTGGAGCAAGGACGCAATATTTGCAGCAGTGTACGAGTCTGGCAACGTCTGGGCGCTGCCTTTGTTTGCCATCGCCGTTCTTACTGCAGTGATTACTGCTTTTTACACTACAAGGATGATCGGAATGGTCTTTTTTGGAGACAAATCAAAACACATCGAGCACATGGAAAAAGAAGGACACCACATTCACGAAGCGCCTCTTTCCATGTGGGTGCCATACGGAATCCTGGCGGCGCTGACAATCGGAATAGGAGTGGTTGGCCTTACCGCGGAGCATGGAATCCACGAACTATTCACGGAATATCTGGCACACACATTCAACATTAAGGCAGAGCATGTGCAGGAAGTGGACAGTGGGCTTCCACCGTTCCTGTCTGGAATCAACCCAATCGCACTGATAGCATCGCTTGCGGCATTTGGAATCGGTATCGGCCTTGGGTACGTCTTCTATATCGGAAGGTTTGTCGACCCCGTCAAGTTTGTAAACTCTAACATTTTCTTTTATTCGATTCACAAGGTAATACTGAATCGTTGGTACCTCAACGCGATGATATACTGGTGCTTTGTGGTGGCGCCGCTATGGCTTGCAAGGGGCGTCTGGCGATATTTTGAGCGAACTGCAATCGATACAGGCATGAACATCGGACTGGAAAAGGCAGTGGGCTGGGGCGCAAAGGTGGTGCAGGGAACCCAGACAGGTATTGCACAGTCATATCTTTACGTCTTTGGAGCGGGAATCCTCTTCGTGGTCCTGTTTTTGTTCATTTAAGGTGATACTATGATAGAGATTACTTCGACTCCAATAATTCTGATAGCGGTTCTGGGTACCATAGGAATGGTACTCCCAGTGATTAGCATCGTACGAAAGGAAAAAGGCTCAAACACATTCTATGCGGCAATAGCGTTTGGCGCACTGGTGGCATCGATTGGATATGTCATTTATGAAATAGCAACAGACAGGGTTCCACCGGCTGCTGTATTTTCAGGAGATGTACTATCAAACGATTCGTTTAGCGGGCTGTTTGCAATTGCGATGCTAATAGTGGCAATACTGACCACTGCCGGCTCGTTTAACTTTATGCGGGGGCAGGCGCACCCGCCAGTGTATTACTCACTCATCTTGCTTTCTACAATAGGGATGGTGCTTGTGGCGTATTCGACAGACCTTGTGATGCTGTTTGTGGCATGGGAGCTGATGAGCATCCCCACATACGTGCTGGCGGGATTTATGAAAAAGAACCCGAGCTCAAATGAGGCGGCTCTCAAGTACTTTTTGTTTGGCGCGCTGTCGTCTGCGATCATAATTTACGGAATATCGCTGGTGTACGGCCTTACTGGAACCACAAACATCGGTGGGGTCATGACCGGACTTGCAGAGATGGATCCATCCATGATGCCGCTTGCGCTTCTTGCGGTGGGAATGTTTATCGCGGGATTTGGGTTCAAGATGGGCCTAGTCCCATTCCACATGTGGCTTCCGGACACATACGAGGGCGCACCACCTACCATCACTGCTCTCTTGGCCGCAGGAACCAAAAAGGCCGGATTTGCGGCGGCGTTGCGTGTCATAATAATGGGAACAATAGCTCTGAACTTGGACTGGACACTCGCACTCGGGGTAATTGCGGTAATGACGATGACTGTTGGAAACGTCGCCGCAATCATGCAAAAAAACATCTCAAGAATGCTTGCATACTCTAGCATCGGCCATGCCGGCTACATCCTTATCGGCCTCGCAGTTGCACCATACACAGAACTTGGAATACAGGGAACACTTTTCCACGTGCTGAACCATTCCGTGATGAAGGGCTCGGCGTTCATTGCAATTGCCGGAATAGTGACTACTCTTGGAATCACCAACATAGACAAGCTAAAGGGACTTGGGCGAAAGATGCCAATAATTTCAGTGGGGCTTGTAGTCTCGCTTTTGGCACTTGCGGGCGTGCCACCTACTGCCGGATTTTGGAGCAAACTCATCTTGTTTGGAGCGGCGCTGGACTCGGGCGTCCCGTCATGGGCATTCTGGCTTGCAATTGCAGGCGTCCTGAACTCGGCTCTGTCTGTGGCTTACTATGGTTGGATTATCAGAAAGATGTACTTTGAGGGCGAGACCGAAAAAAGAATAGCAGAACCAAAGGCAATAATCGGCGTAATGGTATTTTCAATAATTTTCCTAGTCGCCATAGGAGTGTACCCAGATCCAATAATTGAATTTACAAAGAACGCCGTTCCAATCCTTGGAACTTCATTTATAGTTTCAAAGTAGTGAGCCTGAGCAGATACTCTAGGTGTGACTTTGCATCGTTGTCTGAGATGACTCGGAGGCTCGATGCGGCCTTTGTAGCATAGTCCTTGAGGAGTTTTTCCATGTGGTTAAAGACATCACGTGGATCCAGGCTGCGTTTTACTAGCAGGTTGAAGAGCTTGTCCTCGTTTTTCCAGTCGATGAGGTCGTCTCGAATCTGGTATGCAATGCCAAGGTTCCGCCCGTACTCGGACAGCGCGATTATCTGGTCTTCTGTTCCGTCTCCCAAAATTGCCCCGAGCCTTGCTGCGGTCTCAAACGCAGTTGCTGTCTTGTATTCTATTACCTTGAGATAGTCATCAAATGTCAGGTCCTGGCTTGTCTCGAGTCTCGTCTCTAGAACCTCTCCTTCGCTCATAAGCATCGCAGTGTTTGCCAAGTCTTTTGTGATTCTTGGGTTGTTTAGCCTTGATGAAATGTTTAGGATGAGGCCGAGTACAAAGTCGCCAGTCAAAATACTAGTGTTGTATCCGTACTTGATGTGGAAGGGATCCTTATGCCTCCTTGAGGTCTCGTTATCGATTATGTCGTCGTGGATCACGGATTCTGTATGCAGGAACTCGACTGCGCACCCTGCGACATAGGCATTATCGTTAACCTTGCCTACGGACTCTGAGGCCAAAATCAAGATAAGCGGCCTGATTCTTTTTCCGCCATCGATTGCGTACAAAAGTGGCTGCATGAACTCGGATTCTGAGTAAAGCGTCAGTTCTGACTCTAGGGCACTATCTATCTTTGTGATGTAATCCTTGTATGTCTCTAAAAGCGGGTTGATTTTCAGATTTTTCCGGTCCAAAAAACTTGCACCGTCGATCCTTTTTTTTGAGAGTATTAATAGTTTGTAGGCGATGTCAATGGAATTCAACTTGGACTGGTTTGAAAAGAAGGTGCTCCCGCCGGGATTTGGACCCGGGATCTCCGCCTTGAAAGGGCGACATGCTTGACCGGACTACACCACAGGAGCCCGTTTGCAACGCCGTGCCCAGACCTTAAAATCGTTTTGAACGTGAAAGATTTTTTTATTGGCACAAAGTGGTAATGTCATGAAATCTCTTTCAGAAAAAATCGATAATATCATTGAACAAAAAAGCTTGCTAAAGCATCCCTTCTACCAAATGTGGAGTGATGGAAAACTTTCACTGGATTCACTTTGTGGTTATTCAAAAGAATACTTTCAGATGGTAAAGGCAGTCCCGTCGTTTGTAGAACAGATTGCCAAATTTGCCCCAAGCGAGCTTGTGGAGGAAATCAAGGCAAACCAGGCAGAGGAATCGGAGCACTTGCAGCCGTGGCTCAACTTTGCTGTAGGTCTGGGCGTCGATGAAGCCGAAATAACAAACTACCAAGGACTTGCAAAGACAAACGAGTCCGTCTCTGAGCTGGCATCACTTATCACATCCCTAGAAGCGGGTGCAGCGGCGATGTATGCGTTTGAAAAAGAGATACCAAAAATCAGCCACACAAAACTCGAAGGCCTTGAAAAATTCTACGGCATCACTACAAAAGACGCAACGGAATATTTCCGACTACACATGGAGGCTGACATAAGACATGCGGCAACATGGGCAAACATTTTGGACAAAATTCCGGAACAAAGACATGACGTTCTTCTCAAAATAGCGGAAAAATCACTCGATGCGCAAAACCATCTTTTGGACAGCTGCTACCAAAACTACTGCTAATCTCTATAACTTTTATACACAAATGAAATCTGTTTTTTGGGGCCCATAACTCAGCTTGGTAGAGTAACCGGCTCATAACCGGTGAGCCAAGGGATCGAAGCCCTTTGGGCCCA
>CAZITM010000020.1:10632-23212 GCA_964542205.1 uncultured Candidatus Nitrosotenuis sp. | reverse complement strand
TCGCTCATACACAGAATGAAGGTCGAGCGGATCTTTGCGCTGCAGAAAATGGCAATGGAGAAAAAAGAGATGCGGCAGAGAACCGACATCGACATCCAGCTCTTGAATATCCCGTACCGTCATGAGGCCACATATCCAGTGACGCTTGACGAGCTGATGGATCTTTTGGAGAACCTCATCGGCACGATAGCAAACCCCCGCTCAAGGAGGGGCGGCCTCAGGTTCGAGCCGGTCGAGGTTCCCGATTTTAAGGATTATTTCGTATCGCTTGAAACCATCATAGGAAAATATGAAGACCTAGTCATAAGAAAAATAGAAGGAACCGGCCATGGCCTCTTGCAGTCCATAATTGCGGACTTGGATGCGACAGACTCTATTAGGTGCTTTTTTGCAGTTTTGTTTTTGGCAAGGGACGAAAAGGTCGACTTGGAACAAGACGGAGACGACATCAAGATAATTCTGAGGGGTAAGAAATGAAAATAGACGACGAGTCCGAGGCCACAGCAAGGCTAGAGGCCGCACTGTATTCTGCCGGGCGCCCCCTTTCCATAGAGGAGCTTATCAAGGCATCAGGCACGGAATCCAGGACAAAAACGCTGGCTCTCCTAGGCGCTATAGAAAAAAAGACCAGGGCTGCCTTCAAGGCAATCGAGGTAGCCACCCTGCACGACGGCTCGTACGTATTTCAGCTAAAGCCGGAGTTTAACGAGGTGGTTCGGAGGTACGCCTCAAGGCCGATTTTGCCAAAGGCCACGCTAAAGACCCTTTCATATATCGCATACATGCAGCCCATTTCCTCAAAGCAGCTGGTCGAGACAAGGGGCTCTGGCGTGTACACGCATCTCAAGGAGCTGTCGCAGCTTGACTTTATTTCGCACCAAAATGTCGGCAGACTAAAAATCTACACTACCACTTCCAAGTTCCAGAAATATTTTGGAATCAGCGGCGACTCGGACATTCTAAAACAGATTCTCTTCAAGAAAATGCGAAAATCTGCACACGCTGCACAGACGCCGCAGATGCCGCAGCAAGCCTAGTCCTGCAGACTCGTTCACATCTGTCGGATTAAACACTTGTTGAGTTAGATGATCCAAGGTGAGCTCACTCTCCCGACCCTGAAGGATTCGGCCTTCCCACTCGCTTTTTATCAAACTATGGCGAGAAGACCCCCGGACAAGTCCTGGGGATGAATCTCCTGCTTTTTCTACTCACGTATGTACCGCTCAATTGTTTGCGCCGACACATGCCCTGTGGTTCTGACATAGTTCCACAGCACTCCTTTCCATAGCTTCTTGCGCAAATCAGGAATTCTAAACAGATGCAGGCCAGATATTCCCTTGAGTGTTTTGACTATTTTTGTTGGGGCATCAGCAGGTTTGCATTGCACAAAAAGATGGATGTGATCTGGCACCACTTTCCAGCTCCAGAACATGCCATCCGTTTGCAGCCGATATTTCTCTGATCAGTGAATCCAGAAAAACAGCGACAGGTCGAGCAGAATCTTTTTGCGGTATTTTTGGCACCAGACAAAATGATAGTTGATGTTGCATGATGCTGAGCTTGAATGTATTTTGATCACAACCGTTTTAGTGATCCTAGAATAGTTAAATCCGTGGTCACAAGGACATACAAGTTCCGACTGTATCCAAATTCAGTGCAAACAGAAAAACTACACAAAACCCTTGGTGCGTGCAGGTGGGTCTACAATGCCATGGTCGAAAAAATACACAAAGAAGGATTCCAGACAAGGAACGACCTGAACTATTTTCTCACAGAGCTAAAGGAATCAGAAAAGTGGCTCTACAACCACCACTCCAAGATGCTCCAGATGGTATCGACACAGATTGACGGAGCCCAGAAATCACTGATCCAGCTAAGAAAAAACGGCCACAATACAGGAAATTTAAAATTTGCCAGATTCTCAGAATATCATACCTTCACGTACAACCAGTCCGGGTTTGAAATCAAGGACGGCTTTTTGCATCTGTCCAAGATAGGCAAAATCAAAATCATACGACACAGAGACATTCCAGGGAATCACACCATCAAGCAAATCACCATCATATCATCAAAGACTGGTAAATGGCATGCATGTGTAGTGCTGGATATAGATGTGGTGATTCCAAAGATCAGCCTTGTAAAATCGATCGGAATCGACGTCGGAATCAAAAACTTTGCATACGATTCTGACGGATACCAAACACCAAACCCGCTGAACCTGCAAAAGATGCTCAGGCCCCTGGCAAGAATCCAGAAAAAGATATCAAGAAGGCAAAAAGGCTCAAACAACTATACCAAAGCACTCAAATGGTACCAGATAATCCATGAGAGGATCAAAAACAAAAGAAGAGACTTTTTGCACAAGCTGTCCACACAGTATGCAAGAAAATACGGTGTCATATTCATAGAAAGACTGCAAAAGCTAAACATGGTGCAAAACCGCAGACTTGCCAGAAATATTCTGGATTCCGGATGGGGCATATTTGAAACAATGCTTGACTACAAGACCAAGCTAGTCGAGGTTCCGGCAAAAAACACCACTGTTGATTGTTCTAAGTGTGGGCATGCAGTGCCAAAATCATTGGCAGTTCGGACTCATAGATGCGACGTGTGTGGCCTGGTTTTGGACAGGGACCATAACGCAGCAATCAACATTTTGAAAAAAGGACTTGAAATTTTCAATCAGGATATACCGCAGGAACTGCGGGAATTGACGCTTGTAGAGATCTCGTTGAGGTCGGTGAAGCAGGAAGAGGCTACCGGACTTGTCCGGTAGTAGTTCACTTCGACTGTTTTGCCCTTTTTGCCACAAGTTTTTCAGAAATCTTGGCAAGGATCTTTGCCTTTGCTGAGCTTTTTGGCAGGACGACATACCCGGACCTGACATAGGCCCGTCGTGGAAACCTCACCTTGTCGTCGGATTCTTTTGGCGAAAATCCGGCCTCTACTGTTGCATCGAGCAATTCTTTTAGCGAAGGATCGAAAACGCACTTGTCTTTTGGTAAGCGGCGTCCCATTTTTTTTGTCAGGGTCTTGTTGAAATAATCCAGCCAGATTACGACATGTTCGTAATCTTTCATAAAATCACTTTAACAAAATCGCGTTTACTATTCCGTGCTGCCCAGGCCTTGACACCACTCGGCACTTTCCGTCCTCCGTCTCCAGTATTGCACCCTTTGAGATGACACCGCGCCTTTGATAGTCGTTGTTTGTAGAATTTTCCAAAACCTTGAGGATCTTTGATTTTTTCACCTTGCCGTCAGCTAGTGCGAGGTTCACATGGTCTGCCGTCTTTAATGCTGTCTTGATGTGGTTTGCTCGGACCATTCTTGTCACCGTTACCTGCTGTCCCATTACGGCCTCGTTCGGGTATCTGTCGATTTCGTATTTTCTTCTGGTCCTCAGCGGGACTCGTCTTCCGCCTGTTATCTTGCTTGTCGCAAGGTTCTCAGTTGCACGTTTCACGAGTTTGGTTTATTCCACTCTATTTTATAGGTTCTCAAGTCTTAGAGGGTATTGTACAATAGCCTGCCACTTTTTTGTGAACTACTACCGGACAAGTCCGGGGGGTCTTCTTGCCATAGTTTGATAAAATCCCTTCTAGCTAGTAGCTAAAGTAAAGTTGACAGAAGTCTATGATTAGATCCGGTTCATTTTAGAAAATAATTGCAGGAGGTAGGGGAAATCATGCACCTGGCCGGTAGTGGCCGAGTCATCATACAACTCAAACGGCCACTGGATGAGGGCAGCTTTGTTTGCGACCAGACCGGCAGAAAAATTGCCAAAGTCACTGAGCTCATCGGCCCCGTTTCCAGTCCGTATGCATCTGCCATATCCATGACAAACAACATCAAAAAGTTCACCGGCAAAAAAGTGTACTTCTCAGACGAGCCTGCAATGAAATACGAAAAACCAAGGAAGAGAAAAAGATGAACGTCACAGAATTAGAAACATGCTGCCCAGAATGCAAATCATCACTAGTTGATGATGTTCAGAGTGGCGAAAGGATCTGCTCCATGTGCGGAATAGTCGTACTGGAACAGCTGGCTGATTACGGTCCAGAATCTAAAAGCTCAAGCCTTGAAGAAAGAATCAAAACCACGAGAGCAAGTGGTCAGACCACATTCTCGCAACACGACCTGGGAATAGCGACGGAGATCTCCATTTCCACAAAGGACTTTTCTGGAAAGACGATAAACTACCAAGTCGCAAACCAGATGAACAGCCTGCGAAAGTGGCAGCAGAGGGTTCGGGTCTCATCTCCAAGGGAGAGGAGACTTGCAAATGTTTTGTCAATGATTGGCTCAACATGCCAGAACCTTACTCTGTCGGACAATGTCCTGGAGACTGCGTCGATGATCTACCGGAACCTCGATAACTATATCGAAGTCAAGGGCAAGTCAGTTGCGTGCATAGCGGCTGCCACCATATACATGGCGTGCAAGCAGTGCAACGTCGTCAGATCACTCGAAGAGGTGTGTAGCGGCGTAGGCGGAAACAAGGACCTCAAAATGAGGACAAAGCTTGCGGCAAAGTACTACCGGATGCTCGTAATGGAGCTCGGTTCTGTAACTGCACCTGTCATAACCATGGACAAGTACATCTCCAAGATTTCAAATCTGACCAACACAGACGTCAGAGTCGAAAGACTAGCCCTGGAGATTGCAGACAAGACAAAGGACCAGAACGTGGCCGACGGCAAGGCGCCAAACGGCATAGCCTCGGCGTACCTGTACATTGCCTCGCTTTTGCTTGGGCAAAACGTGCTCCAACGCGACGTCTCAAGCGTGGCAGGCGTAACAGAGGTCACCATCCGAAACCGGTGCAAGGAGATTCTTTCAAGCTACAAGCTGAGCATAACGCTTCGACCTAGTTTTGCCAAAAACTACTAACTCCCCCCTCTTTTTGTTTTATTTTCCGATTAGGACTAGCTAAAATTAGTGGAAATTATATAGCCAAACGCAAGCTTCGTGACATATGGCAGTGCTCGAAATAGTTGATCTTCATGTGCAAAGAGATGGAAAGCCGATTCTAAGAGGCGTCAACCTAAAGACAGGGCCTGGTGAGATCCACGCAATCATGGGCCCAAACGGCTCCGGAAAGAGCACGCTTGCATACACGCTTTTGGGCCACCCAAAATACGAGGTGACACAGGGAAAGATACTCTTAGACGGCGAGGACATTACTGAAATGTCCACCGACGAGCGGGCAAAGAAGGGTTTGTTTTTGGGCTTCCAGTACCCAACCGAGGTCTCCGGTGTTGGATACTCGCATTTTCTTAGAACGGCATACAATGCGCTAAGCAAGTCACTTGCATCAAGCAACAGGGAGGTCTTTATCACAGTAAGAGAGTTTCAAAATTATCTGAAAAAAAATCTCCAGACAGTCGGCCTAAAAGACGATTTTCTCTCCAGATACCTAAACGAGGGATTCTCCGGCGGGGAAAAAAAGAGATCCGAGGTTCTACAGATGGCGGTGCTAAAGCCAAAGGTCTCGATTCTTGACGAGCCGGATTCGGGCCTTGACATTGATGCAGTCCAGGCAGTTGCAAAGGCAATAAGCGATGTATCGACTCCGGATGCGACAATAATTGTAATTACACATTATGCAAGAATTTTGAACTTTCTCAAGAAGCTAGACTATGTCCATGTCTTCTCAGAGGGAAGAATCATCAAGTCTGGCGATTCCAAGCTTGCGCAGGAGCTGGAAGAAAAAGGCTACGACTGGCTAGTCACGGTATAGTTGCTGTACACCGTTTACGTAGAATTTAATGGAGATTTTGTACAGGAAAATGGTTCTGAGATAACAGTGGGTGTAAGGTCGCGGCCGATAGGCGGCGCTGCAAACAACGAAGTCATAAAAAAACTTGCGAGACATTTTGGCACCTCCTCTGCAAATGTAGTGATAAGGTCAGGCCATAGATCAAAGACAAAGATAATCGAGATAGTCTGATCAGCCAGGTGTCCTAACAAACTCCACCAGTGTTTATCATTAACAGAATTTAGATAAAATTAGTTCTGTATGTTTGGTCTCCTTTGAGCTCAATTGTTCCAATACGTGGATCATAGATTTCTTTGAAAACATCTGGTGGACTTACTGCTCGTAATGCTGCAAACAGACGAATTCGAACATTTGGAAATGCTTCGATTAGTCGATTTGCAGCACCAATTGCCGTAGCTCCCCTGGTCACAACGTCATCAACTAAAAGAATCTCACTTGGTTCTGACAGAATAGTCTGGACTCTCATGGTATCATAATGATCAATGGCCTTTGGCCTATTTGCAGGTGTACTGGTGGAGGCTTTAGGCAATGGAATCACACGTTCCAAACATTCAAAGCTTTTTCCCAAGTTTCTTGCAGCTAATGCATTTGCGAGACGTTGAGGAACCCAAAGAGTTCCCTTTCGCATTAGTGTGCTTCGTGGTATTGGTACCAATACCACATTAGGTTTGAAATAATCGCTAAAGGGTGGTGTGTTTGCATTCTTTGCTATCCAATCCGCAATCATATCAGATGTTAATTTGGAATCAGAATTGATCTGAACAAACTGGTCGTTTTTTACAGCATTTCTCCAAGTCTTTGAATCCTGTTCTGCGTCAGAGGTACCATGTGTAGAATATGAAAGAAGGGTGAAGAACTCTATCTTTGAAAGATGCATAATGGTTATTGAAATACTAATGGCACTTTAAGAGACGAGGGTAGGATTTCAAATACTTCCTGAGGATCAGAAAGTGGTATTGCACCATACCTTAACATCTTTTCTGGCCATTCTAGTCCTGGTGCATCAAGAATGTCATGCCATATGTACAATGGGCGTCCAAGCCTTAGCGCTTCCCACCCTTGGTGTAGTGAACCGCTCTTATCTCCAGCTTCTACTATAACCGTAGCGTCAGATATCAATGCCATGGTTCTATTTCTGATTACAAAATCTTTTGGTTTTGTAATGTGGCCTAACTGAAATTGAGATATTGCTAGATGTTCACTCATTATTTTTTGTTGCAGGGAAAGATTTTTCCTTGGATATGTTTTATCCAGGGGGGTACCAAGAACAGCCACCGTATTGCCTCCGGATTGAATTGCTGTCTCATGAGCTGCAGTGTCGATGCCTTCTGCAAGTCCGCTGACAATCAAAACCCGTTTTTTGGTAAGAGTTTTTGAGATGAATTTGGCTGTCTCAATGCCTTTTGAAGATGCCTTTCTAGAGCCGACTACTGATACTCTTGGGCATGGTAACGGAATTTGCAGCGGTCCCTCTACATACAATATTTCTGGGACGTATTTTATTTCAACGTCGTTTAATTGACGCCCAAGAAGATCGGATGTGGAAATACTTCTCATAACCTCTTCCATCCCATTATTGATTTATTATTAATCATTATGATTAAAGATTGTCCTGACAATTTTACTGACCTGCATATAGCATATTTTCAAGATCCCTGAAAACATGGATTTATCATAATGCATAAATCATTATACGTAACCACAACCAAGCTGACTTGTGGAATCGTACTATTTTCAACGTTTATTTGAACCTAAAATCGCATTATATGGTCAAAATTCCCACCAGTTCAGCTTGTGCTGCGTGTGTATTCTTGCAACATCCTGCAGCGCTAACATGTCCTCAAGAAAATTTTTCCCGATTGCATCCAAAACATGTTGTATAATTTTTTCCTGATCACTTTTTATCTTGTCTGCTTCACTGGGCCCAAGAGAGCCACGTTGATTACTGGAATCAATCCTTTAGCATCATTCCAATCGAGACAAATCTTGCGACAATTGGGCCTACAACACAGTTACAAACTCAAGGGCCACTTTCGAGTTTTGCATCGCGTCTTTGTACATGTTTTTTTTCTCTGGCTTCAAGTTCATTATACTCGTTTAGGCAGAAAAGGTCAAAGACTCGCATCTTTTTTGCCTTTGCCTCTGCGATGTATCTTTGGATGTCGTCTATTAAGAGCCCTTGTGCTGCCAAAAACGCCTCGTCTTCTTTTCCGAGCCTTTGGTAGGCCTCCGATTTTGCAGTGGCGGCCTCCCGGATCGTCCCTTCTAGTTTTTGTGCCTTGTCATAAAGAGGTATCGCGTCTTCGAATTTTTGCAAAAACGAGAGCGTGATTGCCTTGTTCATGATTGCCACGGTGTTGTCTTGGTTTATCTCAAGGGATCTGTCGTAGCACTCAAGTGCCTCTTTGTGTTTTCCAAGCTCGTTTAGTGCAAGGCCCTTGCTGTCATGGGCCCATGCATCGTCTTTGTTTTTTGCCAAGAGCCGGTCGGCACATATTATGACGTCGTCGTACTTGCGGAGCTTTTCTAAGGCAAAGATCTTGTTTCTTAGCGCGTATTCGTCAGACTCGTTCATGTCAAGCACCGCCTGGCACGACTCCAGCGCGTCCTCGAACCTGCCTGCATGCAAAAACGCCGTAGTCACGTTCTGCAGCGCCACAAGATCCTTTGGGTTCTCCTGCAACATTTTTTTGCAAAACGAGATGAGGTCGTCCCATTTTTTTTCGCCAAAAAGCTTCTTTATGACATCTATGGGGTTTGTGGCATAGCTCAATGTGATATTTTTGGTATGGGCCTGCCTCTTTTTAGCCTCTCGTGCATCTCTATGGCAAAGTGGAACACTATCACCTTTGCAAACACTATTGCAGAAACCAGCGCAAGCATGCCCTGCCCAAGATACAGAAGATACAGCGTTACGCCGTTGGCAGTCATTATTTCAAGCGAAGTGCAGGTGCAAAGCCAGAGAAGCCTTTCCCTCATCGCACCATATTAGGCAGCAATTTAGTTAAGGATTAGTCCAGATTCTGAAAAACGCGAGTATTGTTAAATATGGATTGCGGAAAAGAAAGCCATGTCTGAGGCAAGCCGGACTTTTTTCAACTTCTCGTTTTTCAAGGCAGACCCAAAGTGGCGGTGGATGGCAGACCTGGCAAAGGAAGAATCTGCAAAGGAATTAGAGCAAGTGATAAGAAACTCCAAGATAAAATATAGAACATACTCTACTGTCGGGCTAAGGGACGACGCGGAGTTTCTTTTCTGGTTTGCGGCAGAGTCTGTTGAAGAAATACAGAGCGTCATTTCAAAAATCTACTCTACGGTGTTTGGGAAATACATCACGCCGACCCATGTGTACCTGTCGTCCACTAGGCCCTCGGTTTACGCAAAGACCGGCAAAACGCCGTCATTTGTAGAGGGTGCCGAGGCAAAAAAATACGTAATAGTATACCCCTTTGTCAAGACGCGCGAGTGGTACCTGCTGCCCCTTGAAAAAAGAAAGGTCATGATGGATGAGCATATCACAGTAGGCCACAAGTACCCACAGATCGTCCTGAATACTACGTATTCGTTTGGCATACACGACGAGGACTTTATGCTCGCCTTTGAGACCGACGACTTGCATTCGTTCCAGGATTTGATAATGGAGCTACGCGAGACGCAGGTATCCAGATACATCCAGCAGGACACGCCGATGATCGTCTGCGTAAAGAAGGATATTATTCCGCTCATATCAAGTCTTGGGTAGATGAACGGGCTAAAAGAATGGGCAATCGTCGTGCGCGCCCTCGAATCTGGAGACCAGACCGTGCTTTTGCGAAAGGGCGGCATACTGGATATCGCGTCAGGCTTTGTCATAGAATCAAAAAGGTTCTTCTTGTTTCCCACGTTTGAACACCAAAGCCTTGGCAATCTAAAGCCGATGTTTCACAATTATTTGAGTTTGGCAATGAGTGCAAGACCTCCAGAGGGGCAAAACAGGATATCGTCGTACGCCGAGGTCTTGGCCGAATCGGACGTTTACTCCGAAGAAAAACTAAACGAGCTGTCAGAGTTCCACATATGGAGTGATTCGTACATCAAGACAAGGGTCGGGTGGATGCCGGACAAGCCCATAAAGGCAGTCTTTTTGAAAACGTACAAGATTCCCGAGTTTGACATACCACTAAAGCCAGAATATCAGGGGTGCAAATCTTGGATAGAAATAAATGCAAAACTTGATTCTGGAAGGCCGGCAATGAGCGATACCGAACTGGATGCAAAGCTAGCAAAGTTTCTGGAGATAGTAAATTGAAGTACCGAACCCTCGGAAAGAGCGGCATCAAGGTATCTGAGATAGGCTTTGGCGCCTGGACAATTGCGCTGGACTGGTGGGGCAAAAAGATCGAGGACGACGAGGCAAAAAGAATGCTCAAACGAGCATATGATCTTGGGATAAACTTTTTTGAGACGGCAGATATGTACGGCAAGGGAAAAAGTGAAAAGCTGATCGGCGAGGCCTTTAAGGGAATGCGAAACGAGATCGTCATTTCCACAAAATACGGATACGACTTCGAGGGAGTTCCGCAGATAGGACACAGCGAGCTGCCACAGAGGTTCGACCCGCTTTTTACTGAACACGCCCTGCGCAGCAGCATGGCAAGGCTTCAGACCGACTATATTGATGTATATGGGCTGCACAACCCAAAGATGCATCACATAAGAGATGATGTGATTTTCAACACCCTTGACAGTAAGATAAACGAGGGGGCAATAGGCACGTACCAGGTGGC
Organism: uncultured Candidatus Nitrosotenuis sp.; assembly: GCA_964542205.1. Lineage (GTDB taxonomy): Archaea > Thermoproteota > Nitrososphaeria > Nitrososphaerales > Nitrosopumilaceae > Nitrosotenuis. The sequence goes on along the minus strand of CAZITM010000020.1, from coordinate 12,665 downwards.
ACTGGGCCCTGCAATAGGCTGGACCCAGGAGGGAATCGAGGCAATGAATCGAAAGAATGTTTCCGCAGTGCAAACGGTATACAATATTTTAGAGCAGACCCCCGGCAACGAGCTCATAGAGAACGCGGCAAAAAGAAACGTCGGAATCCTCGTGCGTGTGCCTGACGCATCTGGGATACTTACTGGGAAGGTAAAGGCGGACACGAAAATAGATGAAAAGGACCACCGCTCCGTTCGGAAGGGCGAATGGATAAAATCTGCACTCGATAAGGTCGAGCAGCTCAGGCCTATATCTGAAAGAAATGGCCTAAGCATCACCGAGCTTGCAATAAAGTTCATCCTATCTAAGGATCCTGTCTCTTCCGTGCTGCCTACTGTGACAAGTGTGGAAGAAATAGAGCAGTTTTCTGCAATGTCTGACGGCAGGTACCTGAGCAGCTCTGACATGTCAGAGATTGCGGCCCTGTACTCGGGCTGGCCGTCATACGAGATAAAAGCAACAGCGCAGTAGATTTTTTTCCGTTTTGGAACCAAAAAATGAGAACGTTTTCCGGCCTCACTATATGGGCAAGCGCCTGACCAGAAGGTGAGGTCTTGACATGTTCGGAGCATACCCAGAAGACAGAATGGACAGGGATCTCTTGTCGTTTTGCATAGAGATCGTTTTACTCAGGATGGGCGTGCCAGAATACGAAAAGGTCGTCTCGAAGCTGAAAAAAGACTACAACTGCTCCATCACAGACTGCGACAGAAAGCCGGAATTTCTAAAGAGGGTTTTGCAGGATATTTTTGGAAATGCACACCAGACCATCATAGAAGACATAAAAAAACAGCTTGGCGATGCCGTCTCCAAGAGATATTTTGCAGAATTTATAGAGTCCATGAGAAAGTGATCATGCCGGCATTGCCTCTTCTAGGACAAACTCGGACTCTACGAAATACTCGACGCGCGTCTTTTTGAATTCACGCGAGCTGAACAAAATGCGGTAGTCGTCTACCTGGATGTGTTTTTGTATTTCTTTTGCCATGGACTCTGCCTCGGCTATGGACTTGCAGTGCACCATCGAAAAGATGTTGTATGGCCAGTCCGCATACACCGGTCTTTGGTAGCAGTGGCTTATCTGCGGAAACGCCCCAAGCATACTGCCCACCTCTTCGATTCTCTGCTCAGGTACGCGCCAGACTATCATGCCGTTTGCGACAAATCCGACATCCCTGTGCCGCAGAATTGCCGCATATCGCCTCATCACTCCGATTTCTTCGTAGTAGCGCAGTTTTTCAAAGATTTGTTCTTCTGTCATGCTGAGGCTTTGCGCTGCTTTTAGGAACGGCCTGTCCACCACCTCCAGGTCTTTTTGGAGCTGCCTGATGAACTCCTTGTCCTGTTCTGTTGGGGTGAACTTGGTCTCTTTGATCTTTTTCTTTTCCTCGGTAGGCGCGACCTCCTTTTTGTCATCGACCATGTCGAGCTTTACGCCGATTTTGAATAGCTTTATGGTGGGAAGCAGCCGCACCTTGTTTATCCCGGGCAGTTTTAGGAACTTGTCGACCTCGGTCTTTAGATCAGTTCCAGGCGGGGTCGCCAGTGTAAACCAGAGGTTGTACTCGTGGTTTCTTTCATAGTTGTGTGAAACGCCAGGGTGTCGGTTTATCTGGTTTGCGACATAGTCCAGCTTGTCTTGGTCTATTGCCATTGCCACAAGGGAGCTCTTGTATCCGAGTCTTCTTGTATCAAAGATTGCTGAAAGCTGTCGCAGGACTCCGGAGGATTTCAAGTCAGATACTCTTTTTTTCATCTCGTCAGTTGTGACGTGAAATCTGTTTGCCAGCTCCTTGTATGGTTCTGGCACCAGCGGAAATGACCACTGGATCTCGTTTAGGATTTCTTTATCAAGAGCATCCATGATAACAAAGCTGTAGAATCTGCTTTTTGGTTAAAAATGTAGCTAAACGATCAGATAAATTGTTCAGGGCATCATTGGCCTTCAATGCTAATATCATCCACTTCTACTTCCTCGGCAAAGTAGTTGGTG
>CAZITM010000020.1:0-10532 GCA_964542205.1 uncultured Candidatus Nitrosotenuis sp. | reverse complement strand
CCGTCCATTTTGTAAATCCTGTCTGGAAGTCGTCAAAGAAGATCTGTTGTGGGGGCGGAGGCGGTGAATTTATACTCTGATATGCCGCAAATGCGTTTATTCTTCCGTAACCATATATTGTATCAAAGCCGGGAACGCCCAGATCCAGTGCAGTGTTCTGAAGTGCGGCTCTGGTTTGTTGAGGAGTAAGAGTGGGCAATGTTTCCAAAAGCAGTGCGGCAGCAGCTGAAACGTGTGGAGTCGCCATCGAGGTGCCATCTAATGAACGAAAGCCAGTAGGATCACAAAGTGCGCATTGGCCTGTAGGAACAGTAGATGTGATTGAAACGCCTGGAGCGACAACATCGAGTTCTGAGCCTTCATTTGAGAAAGCGGTTCTTCCGTCTGTGTCTGTAACAGCCCCAACAGCAATAACCTTAGAACCACACGCTGGTGCAGCAATGGCATTAGTAAATCCGTTATTGCCAGTTGCAGCAACCACTACCACCCCAGCGTCAACTGCACGGTTGCTCGCAATCGCGGTTGGATCATTATCGCAACTGCCTGGAAATGCCCCTCCTCCAAGGCTCATAGAAATCACATCAGCGCCGTTTGCAACACACCAGTCAATTCCTGCAATTACATCATCTGCAAACCCAGAGCCGCCGGCGCCAAGTACCTTTGCAGCCATCAATGATGCCCCATAAGCAACGCCTTTGAATGTAGGATTTGTTGACGCTACAATTCCTGCCACGTGGGTACCATGGCCGTTGTCATCAGATGCGTCATTATCATTATTGACAAAATCAGTTTCTGCCGTGAGTGGATTTATGTTAGGATGTGAGTCGTCCACTCCAGTATCTACTATGCAGACTTTGACCCCAGCACCAGTCTTTCCTTGAGAATGTACCTGATTTGCCTGAATCTGAGGAACGCTGGTATCCAAGAAGGCATAAACGCGTGTGTTCTCAAATACGCCCCTGACGTAGCTCTTCTTTTTAATTAAATCGATTGATTGTGCGTCGAAATTTCCTGAAAAACCATTAATCTTACTGAATTGACGAACGACTTTGCCAATTTTTTTTATTTTTTCCTTCTCAATGTTTGGAACATCGTCATTGAATAAAACTATAAACCGTCTATCAGAAGGGATTTGCTCTGTTTCGGATTTATTCTGTATCTCTTTTGTTCTTTGTAGCGGTGTTTTTGCAACGTCATCGCTCGCAGCTTGTGCAGAGACAAGCAGTAATTGCAATACAAGAATTGTTGCTGAGACTGTGAGGATCGACAAAACAATGTTTTTCATCGCAGAATATATCAATGAAATCGTTTTAAACTTAGTGTGCACGAACCATCTTCACAAGCATGACACTGATGAAAGTTTCAGAAGAGATGTCTGAGTGGAACCCGTTCTAGCTCTACTTTTATGTTAATTGTGTGTTTTTTGCCATCAATCACCTGTACGAATGTTTTCCCATCACTGAAGAGATTTTCTGTGTTTTTTTCCTCATCGTTGAGATTTGATTCGTGAATTATGGCTGCAAGATTGTAAATCAAACCAGAATGCAGCGCCGACAATATTATAAAAACTGCCAACGCGGTCAGCCCTAACAGATTCATTCTGCTCTGCATTGTTTTATCGAGCATAGACTTTGTATTCTAGAGTATCTGATAAAGATTATTGCGTTTAGATTATGTAATGTAGACTTGGAATCTCATAAATTGTAAAAGTTGATTTCTTGATGTTATTCTCGTCATACATCCAGCTGTTCTGTTACAAAAAAATATTGTCTCTTTGCTTCGTTGATGGAATAGCTGCATAGGAAAGTTTCTCTTAATCCCCTTTCTGTGGATTCCTCCAGTTCTCAATATTGGAATATCTGCAAATCCGGATCTTTTACTTTTCTCACATTTTTATAAATTTCTTAACTTACGTATGAACCAAATCATATAGTTTGAAATTAAATGTCATGGTTTTAGAACCCCTTGAAAATTTTAGAGTTACAAACACGTGATCAAACTACTGAAAACGAAATCCAGATCATAACCACATAATTGTTTTTAACTACACGATCAACTTCTTTTAAGGAGGGTTGGCTTTGGTAGCTACATGTAGTGCAAGGAGAGACAAAATTGCGATTATGCTGGACCTATTAAACAGTATTCAGGAACCTATGAGATTAACTCACCTATTATACAAATCAAACATGAGTTACTCTCAACTGATCAAATACCTAGACACATTAAAACAGCTAGGCCTGATTCAGCAACAGGAAAAACCACATAGAGTATTCATGATCACCGATGATGGGAGATCTTTTGTTAACCTCTTACGAAAAGATCAAGCTCAAACAGTGATTCCAGTATAGTATTCACGGAAGGTATCATGTTGGGCTCTTCAATCGCGATTCTTTTACTGTCCATTATTTCAGTAATGGTAATTCCAGTTTTTGCAGAAGAAAGTTCTCATTATCTAAGGGTGAGAACCGAACCTTTGAATCTGCTTTTTGTTTCAGGTCAAGGATTTTACAAGCATAACGAATACGTAACTTTACAAGAAATACCTAAAACATGGCAAGGCTACAAATTTGTTGGCTGGAAGATTGATGGGGCGTGGACGCCTGATAACCCTCCAAAAATAAGAATGGATTCTTCGCACGAGGCAATTGCAATTTTTGAAAAAAGTGAGGACCAGGGTGGGAAGAAGGTCGTAATCGATACAATTCCAAGAATTGCAGAAATTACAGTTGACGACAAAATATATCTGCCAACTGAATTGCCTCTTACTTTTGATTGGTCAGAGGATTCTGATCATATAGTAATTTTACAACCTACAGTCAATGAAAATGCAAATATACGATATGTTTTTGAGATGTGGAAAGACAAGAATTCCGAATTTGTTAGAACTGTCAAGTCAAATGAAGTGACTGAGCTTATCGCATTATATAAGACGCAGTACTTTTTCAAACCAATTACAGACTACAGCAATGTAGTTGGTGGTGGTTGGTATGACAAAGGATCCATCATAGACTTTACTGTGGAATCGGAATTTGTCCCAGACAAAGATGATGATACCGTAAGATATGCCTTTGATTCATGGGATCTTGGTGACTATAAGAATTCCATGAAAAATTCTATCGCCATCGATAATCCGATCACAGTCAAAGCTAACTGGAGGCAGGAGTACAAGCTGGAAATCAGATCAAATGTACCCGATTACATTCCATCTGGGAGTGGCTTTTACCCCCAAGGCAAAGCTCTTGCATTGATCGCAGAACCCGAACTAAAATCGGCAAACTCTGATATAAAATATGTATTTGACAAGTGGGTAAGCATTGGGCCAAATCCGGTGGTCATATCTAATGCGCTATCACCTACCACTACGATTACAATAGATTCCCCATACATAATTGAAGCGAGATATAAGAAATCCTACCTTGTAAATGTCTGGAGTCCATATGGAACAACGTCTGGGAGCGGTTTTTATGATGAAGGTGAAGTCGCCCAAATTAAAATAACGCAATCTGAAGTGGTAGTAGAACCCAACAGGGTAAAGAAAGTATTTTCAAATTGGAATACTGGTAGTGCAAGCGTCATGAGATTTGATTCTGATGTAAGAACGCCTTCTCTAGAGGAACAATCAAACGATTCAAATCTTATGATAACAGTCAACAAACCAATAAACGTAACGGCAAGCTGGAATACGCAATATTATCTTGACGTAAAATCATCTGAAGGAGTAGTGACGGGAGCTGGATGGTATAACCCAGGTACCGTGGTTCCAGTATCTGTAAAAAAACCATCTCAGCCAGCAGGAATGTGGAGCACCTACTCTTTTAGTGGGTGGAGTGGTGACATTACTCCCACCACCTCGCCTAATGTCAAAGTAATTCTTGATGAGCCAAAATTGTTAATAGCTGAGTGGGATGTTGATAATTCTCCCAGTTTGATAAACGGTCTGATACTTGGTGGAGTAGGCACTGTGGCTTTTGTGATATTCGCTAAGACGAAGAAATCACGCAAATTTGAGTTTGATCTTTTCAAGAGGCCGAAATACGATCCATACAGCAACGAACGTCCGAGTCTTGATGAGCTGATAGGTGAACGAGATAAGCTTGACGGGGCAGAAGTTGGTAGCAATTACCCACACGCTATTAGGAAAAAATCCATCATAGATTGGCTGATGGGAAGAGAATAACAGATGGACCGAGCCGCAATTATTCTTTTTTTGGTTGCAGCTATCATAGTTAGTGTCGGAACTTCTACTTCATCTGGACTCATCAAAGAGGCCGAAATGATGGATGTGCAAGCATTTCTAACTAAAATAAAGAACGAGTTTCTCGCCCGTGCACAGTTCAACCCGACTCACAACAATCCACAACCTCCGACACATCCAATCCAAAGTATTAAAGTGATGTTTGATTTTGCAGTGCAGCCAGTTGACCCTGATCACATTGCAGATACCAAAGACGAATATTTTGTAAACGCGGTTTCTCAGTGTTCTTTTCATTCACCAACGGACATATCAACTAAGACCTGTTTTGTCTGTAAGCTACGTGATAAGGATAATCATGTAGTTGGAACAGGAAGAGTAGACCTGCCCAAAGGCTATAAAGCCAGCACGACGGTTCCAATACCAATAACGGATCTAGACTTTGTTGGCTCTAATGACGTTACAAACGTTAAAAACGTCAGAGTTGAGATTTGTCAGAGCAACTCTGGCTGTAGTCCAGGATTTTGGAAGAACCACCCAAAACAATGGAAGATTACAGGTTATAGCCAATCTCAAAAATTCAAACAGGCGTTTGAACTAGGCCCCAACGACATAATCAAAATCAAGATAGGCCAAAAAACAATCACAGATCCTACTCTCCAAGAAGCATTACGTGCAACAGGTGGAGGATTCAATGCGCTTGTAAGACAGGCAGTTGCAGCGTTATTAAACTCTGCAAGCAATATAGATTATCCACTTACTACCAGTCAGGTAAAAGCCGAGTTTAAGACTGCCTTTACAAGTGGCAATTACGAACAGACAAAGAATTTGTTTGAATACTTTAACACACTTGGATGTCCATTTGATGGTACAAATGATGACAAGAAGGACGACAAGGAAGATGACAAGAAAGGCGACAAGAAGAGTGACAGATAAATGAGACCAATAATTTTGATAATTTTTATAATTACAGTAATAATTGGCGCAAGTATCGCGATTCTGTACAACACGATAAATCTCGAGTTACAGAAAATTGGAATTTTCAATTTTAAAGTAGTAATAAACTGCATGGTAGAAAGTGAAGATTGTTTTGTCAATGGGCAACACCTGGCGCGTGAATCTGGATTGGTTGACAGATCAAAAGGATATGTCGTACTGGTCGACGATCGTCCTGACAAAAAACCAAATGATAAAAAAAATGACAAGGATTCAATCAGCGCACACGACGATGCTCCTGACAAAAAACAAATTCGTTTACTTGGTAAAGAAGAGTTAGCACAGTACGAAGGTTGCCCTCCAAGCTTTTGGGTTTCTGCGACAAACTCAAGCAGTAGATCGTCTGGTTGGCCTTCTGGATATCTGCCTGATCAAAAGTTTGGTGAACCGTCTTATTTTAATAACGCAATTGCCATTTCATCGGGAAAAGATCCAACGTTGTTGGCATCACTTAATTCTCAAGGCGATGGAATAAACAAGCTCGCTAGGCATGCGGTGGCCGCATTGCTTAACGCAGCACACCCAGAAATCGAGTACCCGTTGTCCATAACACAGATTATTTCCTTTACTTATGAGGCGATAAAGGAGCAAAACTACGATGTGGCTGAAAAATTCGCGATTTACAACAACTTGGGCGACAAAAGCCTCTGTAAGTCACACTTGCTAGATCCAAGTGATCCAGACTGAGACCATCAAAATCATGGTTTTTGGTTATCTTTCTAATAATTCTCGTGGGGTTATTCATCAGAGTCAATTTCTCAGACGACATGATTCTTGGCTTTAGTTTTGATTCATTATTTGACAATACTTACCAAGAGCACAGGTTACTTACAAATTCAAACCCCGGATACACTCAAGTTAACAAGCAACCGTCTAGGCCACCAGATAATTTTGAGTCTGGCGTCGACTATGAGTATTTGGTCAATTTTGCTCTTGAAAAAATTAACGAGGATCGTCAAAAAAACGGCATGAATCCTGTTGCACTAGGCAGTAACATGGCTGCACAAAACCACGCTGACGATATGTTAGCGCTTGATTATTTTTCACACTGGAACAGTAAGGGTGCAAAGCCATATGTCGCGTACACGTCTTTTGGTGGTCAGGGATATGTCCAGGAGAATATAGCTGCTGCGTGGTGTAAAGGTTTTTCATGTAAACTAGATCCAGTTGAGCAGATCCGAAAATCGCAATACTCGATGATGTATGACGATGAGGATTCCAATTGGGGTCACAAAAACACCATATTAAACCCACATCACACACACGTAAATATTGGAATAGCTTATGATAACAATAGTTTCTATTATGTCCAACATTTTGAAACAAAGATAATAGACTGGCGCGCTTTGAGAGTTGATTCCAACGTACTCATTCTCAAGGGAGTTATTCTGGATACAGAGTATTCGCTTGACTCTGTTTTGATTTATCGAGACGACATCTTGGGAACGTTAACAGGACATGATTTAGAAAATCTGGAACCATACAACGCCGGATTTTATGATCAAGGTCAACTTGTCGGAGTACTTGTAGAAAAGCCCCCATTTCTTATGTATTATGAGGAATGTGAAGCAGGCAAAATTGCACTAGATTCCAGTGATGAGAGCCATTGTGTAAGATACCAGACCTATGACAAGCCCGTGGGTTCTGATTTTGAGATAAGGGAAGACGTTACAGGGTGGTTAAGTCAGCCAGGCCTTTATACCATTTATGTCAATATGAAAGATTCAAGTGGAAATGTAATGCCAAGTACTTCATTAACACTGAATTTTATTAAACTATGACGAGAAGACCTGCCGGTAGGGGTTCCCTAAAATGATTATCTCCCACTGACCATGGCCGCTTTATTCAGTGATCAAAAATGGAACAGCCAGTATAGATTAGATGTTGCACGATGGTTATTTATGAGATTGTCTAATCTGTCCTAATGACAAGGATATTGACTTCACTACTAGTAATTGCTACAATACTTGGTGTTGGATTTACTGTTTCTGAGGCAGCTGCTTTAAGCTCCCGCGGTACAGATGCACCTGTTACTGCCGCAGTAGCTAGTCCTCCTGAACCATGCAGTCCTTCTGACACAGACTTGTTAATTCAAGACGATGTTCCGTGGCCTGGTGTTATACCAGGTAGCCAGGATCCCCAAGGGGCTTTCGTAAATGAGCTAAAGGCTCAGAACAAAGCATGGTGCTCGATAAACTCTGTAAGTATTGGAACAACAAATCTGTCACAGTTTGATGTTATAATCATTGCATCTGATCAAGCCCAGTCATTTTACGACAATCTATTTCCTGGCGGGGTCATCCACCCTAGCATTAATTCATGGGTACTGGCCGGAGGAATACTGTCAGCTAGCTTGGCAGACTGTGGACATAACTTAGGTGGATGGACCAGTTCTGCTTGTCTATCAGACGCTACAAATTCATACACTTTCATAGGTGGCGTAAAGCACACAAATACCTTCTCACAGGATGAGAGCATCATCACTCCAGCCCATCCCCTAATAGCTGATGCGTTACCATGTCCAAGTAACAACTGTGCTGTCCAAACCGATACCGGAGTACAAACCGACATAGACGGATGGTTTTCATCTGATCATGGTTTCTTTACTAGCCTTCCAGGCGGGGCCATCGTCATCTTGGCCGATTCCGCTGGAAATCCAGTGGCAGTAGAATATGCCCATGGATCTGGCACCGTAATTGCAAACATGAATACAGACGCGTGGAGATATCATTTTGGAAATCTAAAGTACGTAGCAAATGATATTGCGTACCAAAACAAGCTTGGAAAAGACGTGGGCGGGGCCATCTTGCCAATTAGCAGTACAGCACTTTTGGTAGCGGGTCTTGGTTCTAGTCTAGTGATCATCCCAATAGCAGCAGGATCTGCCGGGCTTGGCATTTACTTGCTTAAAACAAGACTGGGCAAAAACCCATAATTCCTTTTTATTTTATTTTGGGTTTTACATCATTAACAAGACGTGTCAGAACATTTTTCGTTGTGAATACATATAAAAAAACGGAGACAGTATCAACAATGCCAATACAGTCATACCATTACTGAATTCTGGAACAACATGCACTAGAATTGCCTGATCATCACTCAACTCCAGCTCGACATGATCTGGTACCTGTATTGCCATCTGGTATGTACCTTCCTGCATAAAGGAGACATTTATGAAATCCATTCCCGAATCACTTGAATAATTTTTTTGCTCCACCACATTTCCTGCATCATCTTTTAGAACAATGGCATAGCGTATGTTTTTCACAGGATCGCCTTTAAGATCATAAAATGATACTCTCAATGGAATTGTCTTATTAGGTAGTATCGACTTTGCGTCCATCTCCACATTTACAAGCATTGATTGTAAACTGAGCACATAGTTTTTAGACGTCATTTTATCTTGAAACGGAATTGCGGTAAGATACAACTCGCTTTGTGTTTTATTTTCCCATACTATGAATGTGTTTGATTTAGACGAGGCTATTTGTGGCCCAAGTATTGATATGCCTGAGTTTGCCGAATCATTACTAATATTGACAAGTGGCCCAAATGATGTAGTATTGTCATTGCTGGTTCTTAGAAACACATCAGAGTTTTCAGAAATAGATTCTGTCCAGACCACATAGATGGTTTTTCCAGCAATATGTACTTGGGCAAACTCGGATTTGCCATTCTTCCAATCCAGGTTTATAGGCTGCCCAAAACTAGCGCCGTTATCATTGCTTACAGCCACAAAAACGTGTGAATTTTCCTCATCCTCAGTATGATATACCACGTATACGTTTTGAGCGTCAAGGGCAATTTGCGTATCCCTGGTAATTGACGATTGTCCAGTGCTAAGCTTGATCGGTTTTTCAAAGGTTTTTCCGTTATCAATGCTGCGAGAAAACAAGATCGCAGTATTGTCGGCAAGATCTTCTTTCCAGACAAGATATACAAAGTCACCATCTACTGCGATCCCCGAGTCATAAGATCTCAAATCAGAGTTGCTGACATTAATTGGTTCACTAAATGTCGCGCCGCCGTCATGACTAGTTGAGAAAAATATCTCAGAGTTTGTACCGTCATCTTCCATCCATGTAATGTATACATTGCCCCCCACCGCCTTAAGACGCGGATTTAAAGAGTCCCCATTTTTGTTACTTATGTTGGTAATTTTGTATGATGCTCCATTGTCTGCGCTATGTGCAAACAATATCTCCGAATCACCTGTAAGCACGTCAGCTATTTTTTTCCCGTTTGGAAGCTGCACTTCTTTTGAGCGACCTCCATCAGTCCACGTGACATAAAGATGGTTTTCTGTTTTTGAGAGCCATGGGTTGTATGATGCTTTCTGGTTATTGCTCAAATTCAAAACTTCAAAAGTATTTCCATCGTCCAAGCTTCTTGCAACAAACACATCGCTTTGCCCAGGCGAATAATCATACCAGCTTATGAAGATCTTACCATGTTGTGCAGAGATTCTTGGAAATGCCGAATCGCCCTCATTGTTGCTGATATTTTTGGGTGTAACAAACGTTTTACCCTGATCTGAACTTTTTGTAAAAAAAACCTCAGAGTTGTTACCAATTGATTCCGTCCACACAACATACAGGTTTTCATCATCTACAAGGACTTGTGCCCTGTAAGAATCAGAGCTAGTATTAGTGATATTTTTTGTCTCATAGAAAGGAATTGCTTGCGAATGTGAATTAAGAAACATCGACGGCACCAACAACAATACAAGAAATATGTAAAACTTCAATTAGATTAATTACTCGTCAGATATTTTTAAACAATGGCACGAGGTTCTGCTGTAAATGAATTAATTTTTGAAATTGGTAAACGCAAAGGTTTTGATTTATATCGCATGATGACGCCGCATTCAATATCACGATTTTGCTTGATAAAATCATCATGCCAGTGATTTTTTCGCATGTAAGCATTCTAGGCTTTGCCATACGACGAATAGTTTTTAACATATTAACTCTACTTATGTGTGATGACGAATGGTTGGTATTTTCACGGTTCTACCAAGTACTTTTTAAAATTTAAAATTAATTATATGTGATGACGGATGGTTGGTATTTTCACATCTGATGGTCATATTCACTTTTTGAGGATGGAATTAAATGTCGTATAACAAACGGAGTAGTATCGAGATAATAGCTGAGATTTTATTTTGCATCAGTAGCGGCCCCCTACGAAAAACACACATCACATTTAGATGCAATCTAGATTCAAGAGCTGTTGAAAGATACATCAGGGCGTTAATTACTTTCGAGTTGATAAAAAAATCCGATGAGGATAAAAATTACTATGAAATCCAGCAAAAGGGTTTGCTCTTTTTAGAGAGATACAA
>CAZITM010000019.1:2666-23473 GCA_964542205.1 uncultured Candidatus Nitrosotenuis sp. | reverse complement strand
TACCACGAATTGACACTTTTACAGTTCTATGCCTAATAAAGTTAGGGCAAAAATCGAGATTTTAAAAAACAAGACATTGAAAACCTCCCTGTTTTTTCTCCCCCGCATCAAAATATGCCGTTTTTAGCCGTTTCAAACCCACAAAACACCCGTTCCGCTATGCGTTCCGCTTTGAGGTTTCAAAACGTCCCTAATCAATCATGCTACCTATACTATGGCATGTCAAAACAACAATACAGGTCCGAAATGGGCATAATGGGAGATATCTTAAACGTGACAATGGAAGGAGGCCGACAAGGAACCATAGTCTCTGCAATCTCCAGACGAGCAAACCTTTCGCACTATGCGGTAATCGAAAAGTGCGAAAAACTTTCAAACGCAGGCCTGGTCCAAACTCTTAGAACTGACAAAAACCGACTTTATACAATAACCGAAAAAGGCATAGAGTTTGTCCAGGAATTCAGAAAGTTCCAGTCACTCCTAGATGCGCTCAATTTAAGGTATTAAACATGGAAAAACAAGAGGCAGTACTCTGTAGTATACAGGACTTTCCAGACGTAGAGGGAATGCTTTTTGTAAGGATTACAGATATCCTCAATAGAATGCTAAAAGCGCCCCTCATAGCCATAGGCATACTCCTAGCGGTAGCACTTCCTACGCAGCACTCTTTTGGCGCCTTACGCAGTTTGGACTTTACCGTTTACCCCGATGGCACAACCCATATCTCACAAGAATCTTCAGCAGATCCGCAAGACCCAGAGCTGACGGTATCACTTTTTGGAACCACAATTGATAACTTTGTTGCCCAGGATGAAAACGGCGTCTTGCTATCTTATGATATTAGTAAAACAAAAGCCACCATCCAAACATTTGGTGCCACTAGCGTCTCAATTGACTATGATGCATATGACCTCGTTTCAAAAAAAGGCAAAATCTGGACATTTGTAATTGACGCACCTGTAGATTATACACTAAACATGCCGGAGGATACGGTAATTGTAGGAATGACAAACTTTCCGGAACTCGTTGAAACGGTAGATAACAAACAACACCTCTCGCTACTAAAAGGCAAAAACGAGATAGATTACTTTTTTGGCGTTTCAGGACCCGCCCAGTCCGCTCAAAAGGCAATCAACGAGGCAAAAACCCTGATACTGCAGGCAAATAACAACGGAGTCCAAACTCCACTTGCACAGGAAAAGCTGGATCTGGCAATATCCGAATATGACAACAAAAAATTTGTCGACGCAGAACAACTGGCCTCTGAAGCAAAGGAATCGGTTAGAATTGAAATGGAAAATGCCGCAAACCCACCTGCCAGCCAACTGAATACATTTGACTGGTTTGGGAAAAACATTCTTGCCATTGCAACCTCGCTTGCCGCAATAGGCGGTGCAATCTCGGCAGTCACACTGATTCTCAAAAAGACCAAGACCGCAGTCAAAAAGACAATCGAGCCGCTCCTAAACAAGACCAATGGCGATTTAGAGCAGGAAGGAGTCGTAGACGAGGCAGAAACCCAAGAAATGAGGGAGGACGACAAACGATTGGTTGCCTTTTTGGAGCAAAACGGGGGGCAGGCCTTTGAGCGGGATCTGCGCAAGAAATTCCTCCTGCCACGCACGACTATGTGGAGAGCGGTGAAACGACTGGAAAGACAAGGCATCATTCAGATAGAAAAAAAAGAGTTCCAAAACTTGGTAAAGCTCAAGAAAAAACCGGAGGAATTACAATGAAAACAGTCCTAGCATTTGCATTAATGGCCATTGTAGCAAGCATGGTTGTTGGAACCCCGCTAGCGCTGGCAGATGCAAAACTGGACTCTCTTGTCAACATTGCAATCCAGGCAAGATCCCAAATCAAACTTCAGCTTGACAAGATGCCAAGCGTATCCGACGAGACGAGATCATTATATGATCAGGGCAACGCAGAAACCGAGCTATTGATCTCTGCAGCAAGACAGGGCGATGTTGCACAGGCAAAACAACACTTTATGTCTGCAATGAAAACGTTCAAGCAAATCAGCCTGACATTCTCAGAGCAGGCCCAGCCACAAGTAGCGCTAAAACAGACGCCACCGCCTGTCCCGCCGGTACCAGGAGAAATTGACTATGAAAACTCTATCAAGAGAATTGAGGCCTTTACCAATAAACTAAAGGGGCAAACCGCCAAAAACGGTATAGTCGTAGACTTTACGAGAATCGACTCCCTAATACAGCTCTCAAAAACAAGCTTGGCTGACGGTGACAGGCCAACACTGGAAAAGGCATTTGCCGAGCTAAAAAACGCGATAATAGATGCACAAAACGCCATCAAAGAAACAATCGCGCAACGTGCAAACGACAGAGCAAGAGAGTTTGCAAACAGCTACATAACCAAAATCGACACAATCCTTGCACGTGCAAATGATCTTGGGCTTTCGAATGAGGACATTTCCAAGCTCGTAAAGGCAAAAGAAGAGATTTTGTCTGCCAACGATCCAAACCAAATCATCATAATAGTAAAGCGATATTCAATCAACCTTAACGTAAATGAAGCTCAAAGATCGCAGCAAAAGGCGATGCCCCCCATTCCAGAAAAGGTCGAAACCGAGGAACAAAGGACAGCGCCTCCTCCGGCCCCAGCAAAGGTCGAAAAAGAAGAGCAAAGGCCAACACCAAAGGCAGTAGCGCCAGTAGAAAGGCCGGCCTCCGATTCTGGCGAAGAGCATGTAAAACAGGACACTAAAAATCAAAGAGCGTCTGCAGAGCTAGCAAGATATGAGACAAAGCTGGCGGAGATCCAGCCATATGTGGACGAAAACATCAAGCCAAAATTCGAAAGGGCCGAATCACTACTATCAAAGCTACAAAACCAAGAGACGACAAGCAACTCAGATTACAAAAGAACGGTAAAGATGCTCAGCTTACTACTTGATCAAATGGAGCGATACATCAAATCTTTACAGTCTGGTGAGACAGACTCGGATCAAGATCTCAAAGAGCAAACAAAAAACCAAAATTCTGAGGAAAAACGCCCACCAAAACAAAATCGATAACTCACAAAACTTCATATAGATTTTCCAAATCAGCAAAGACTGAATGGCTTCAAAGCAGATCAGCGCCGGTGTTGGCATCCCGATGATCATAGTCGGCGCCCTGATGGCTTTTCTATGGGCTCCAACAAACATAGAATTCTTTGAGACAATAGAGTTTGTCGGCGCCCTGATTGGAATACTTGGGGTCATCTTTTTCGTGGCTGGGCTCATGTACGCAAAAGAGCCAGTCATTTCATAAATTCAGGCTTGTAACGTGCCGTACCAGAACAGGTTACAACCAAGTCGCGGTAGCAGAGCCTAAATTAAATAATGAATCAAGCAAGATCAACTGCTTGAAAGCCAGACTATTTGAGATATTCACCTCTCTTGAGGGGGAAGGAATCCTCTACGGAACAAAGACGCTTTTTGTGCGACTGGCAGGTTGCCCATTTACCTGTTTTTACTGCGACACAAAAGAGTCACTCCCGCTCGACTCCGGCAAGGAATACGAAATCAAAGATGCCTGCACAGAAATAGACAAACACCTTGAAAACAAAACATACAAGGTCAATTTTACGGGAGGCGATCCGCTTATCCAAGCAGAAGCGGTGGCTGAGCTTGCAAAACACGTGCAGAAAAAAAACATACCCACATATCTGGAATCGTCATGTTTTGACGCAAAAAAATTCAACTACGTCCTGCCGTACATTGATTTTGTCAAAATCGAGCTGAAAACACAAGACTCTGAGTTTGTAGATGCAAAACATTATTCTACACTCATAGAAAATGCACTGAGCTGTCTTGGCTCTGCAATCAGAGAAAAAAAATCGACCTACATCAAAATAGTAGTAAGTGCAAAAACAGACCCAAAGCAGTTTGAGAGCCTGGTTGCGCAGATATTCAAAATAGCTGATCCTAAGGATCTTAAGGGTTTTATAATACAGCCAACCTACGGAATAGCAGAACCAAGCTTGCAGAAACTTTTGAGCTTCTATGACATTGTATACCCATATTACACTGAGGTTCGTGTAGTGCCACAGCTTCACAAACTGATAGGTGCACCATGAACAAAGAAAGAGTAAAGAAACTTGTACGCGAGCTCATAATCGAGATCGGCGAAGATCCTACTCGGGAAGGCCTCCGCGACACGCCAGACAGAATTGCCGACATGTACGAGGAGATATTCGCAGGATATGACTCGGACTCGGAGCTGTCCATCCAGTTTTCCGAGGACGCCGACGCCGTGATTGTAAAGGACATTAAATTTTACTCAATGTGCGAGCATCATATGCTTCCATTCTTTGGCAAAATAAGCATAGCATACCTGCCAAACGGGAGAGTGTTTGGTGTATCAAAACTGGTGCGCCTAGTAGAAAAACATGCAAAACGCCTACAGATCCAAGAAAGAATGACAAAAAATATCGCAAATGAATTACATGCACAAGGAGTCAAAGGAGTAGTCGTAGTATCGGATGCAGAACACCTCTGCATGAAAATGCGTGGAGTCAAAAACGACGCTACCATGACCTCTACTGCCTATAGGGGCGTTTACGAAAGAAAGGAAAACCGTGAAGACATAATAGCGATGATCCGAGACACAAGACCATCCGTACTCTGAAAAATTAAATAGGCGCCAAAAAAGGTAAAACCCAATGGGCGCACACAACAATGTTCACATCCCAAGGGAATCATGGCCATACTGGACCTGGTTTACAATAGAATTCTTCATTGTGATGGCAGTTGCAGCCCTGAGCTCAAGGGAGATAGTCAATATGATAGCAAAAGACGCAACGCCGGCGATGCAAAACTGGTACTTTTTTGGAATAATCGGCGCGGTCTACCTTGCTTGGTACATCGGCATAAGGTGGATGATCCTCAAAAAGAAGATCCTAGAAAACGTCTGGTAACGCTAGTTTTGATATCTGGTCTTGTCTTTGATCTTTGCCTGTGCAAACGCGAGCTTTCTGTTGTTGCATGACTCGCATTTCCCACAATGAATCTTTGAGTGCGAATAACAGCTCCATGTCTTGAAAATACTGTCCCCAAACCTCTTATAACCCGCCCTTACCAAAGCGCTCTTCGAAATTCCTGCGGAATATGGGGTCCAAATCTTTATCCTGTTTCTTATGCCGAGCCGTATTCCGTCAATTTCGCCCTCGTTTAGTGCGGCCTCGATCTTCTTGGAAAATGCAGGCCTGCAGTCTGGATATCTGTTGTCATCTGTATGGGCACCGTACGCAACAAGTGATGCCTTTAGCGAAAAAGCCCAAGCAGTTGCAATGCTCAGAAATATCGCATTTCGAATCGGAACTACTATGGAATAATCGAACCTGCGCGGTAGGGATTTTTTTGTGCTTGTCAGGACATTGCTTTGGCCATAAAGTGATCTCATAAAGTCGATCTTGACGATTTTGTGCTGTTTTAGATTCAAGGCCTTGCCGACATGCCTTGCCGCATCAAGCTCTGACGATGCCCTTTGTCCGTAAGAAAAGGTGATTCCATACAAATCATACTTTGAGCCAAGATACGTCCCAAGGCACAGCGAGTCCAGTCCGCCACTAAGAATCACGACAGCCTTTTTTCTCAAATCACATCAGGCCATCTTTTTGAGTCTCGTCCCTTGGGCTGGCTTGCAGATCACTACATGGGAATCGGTTTTTGCGAATGCAAATCCAGACCTCATTGCTCTTGCAATCTTGGCAAGGTCAGATTTTGCAGTGGCAAACGCAATGACTGATGGACCTGCACCACTGATTGTCACACCAAGGGCCCCCGCCTTCATGGCGTTTTTCTTTACTGCGGAAAATCCTGGAATCAAGTGCTGCCTTGCCGGCTCGACAATGACATCCTTGATTGATCTGCCTATTAGCTCAGAGTCTTTTTTTGCAAATCCTGCCGATATTGCGGCTGCGTTTGAGAGATTTACGATGGAATCTGCGAGCCTGATCTGCTTTGGTATGACGCTTCTTGAGACTGCGGTTTTTTTTGGCGGTACATCTAGTTTTGGAACAGCCACACAAAGCCTAAGATCACCCGGCGGTGAAATCCTGATGACATCGAGCGGTCCTGTCCTCACAATGACAAATCCGCCCAAAACCGAGGCCGAGACATTGTCATAATGGACTGCTCCAGCACTTGCCTTTTCTCCAATTGCGGCGCACTCTACCAGTGTAATCGCATCCAGCCCCAATCCAAAAAGCCTGTCGAACGCTACTGCAGTTGCCGCAGCAGACGCAGCACTACTTCCCATCCCAAAACCTGCCGGAACTCCTTTTTTGATTTTAATCTCGAGGCCGCCACTCACATTGAATTTTTTTTTCATGTATAGTGCCACCAATCCGGCAGTGTTTTTTTGGGGCGATGTGGGAACCGAGTCCTTGGTGATTATGGTGATTCCGTCTTTTTTCTTTGTGAGCGTGACCTCATCAAAGAATGCGTCTAGGGCAAGGCCAAAGACGTCAAAGCCGGGGCCCAAATTCGCAGTGGATGACGGAGCCCTTGCAGTAACAGTCCTCATTAGTCCTCTATCTCCTCTCCTAGGTTAAGAATTCTGCTCAACGATGCCTCTAGGGTCACCAGCCCCTCACCCGTTGCGTTTGAAATCGGAATGAGCCCCTGTGCAAACCCAGAAATGTTTAGGCTACGTAGAATGTTTGTCACAAGAACATACGTGTCGCCATCAGATTCTGCAGAAATCGCAGCCTCTAGCAGCTTGACATTCGTAGTCCACCTGAGAATCTCGGAGATCTTGTCCGCTATCAGGTCTGTTTTTGTCAGAATGTTGATTGTTGGCAGGCCCAGCCGAAGCTTTATCGACGTTGCCAAAAGCGCCATGGAAACAAAGTTTATCGCAGTAGTCACCAACGCACCGTCGTACAAAAACAGGGCTGACTTTTGCTCTGCATTAAAATTGTTAACAAAGTAGGGGCCGCTGGTTCTGTACGCAAAAAGTTCTATCTGTCCAGGCGTATCGACAATCAGATAATCTGGATTTACATTGTCGGCTTCTTGCTGGATGTCGTCGATCTTTGAGGCAATCAAATCATTTGCCATCATCAAGGCCCCGTTTGGTCCAAGGTCATACTGCTTCATAATCGAGACAATGTCTACAAAGTCTCTAATGTCGATATCTGGCGTATATGGGAGGGAAACCACGCCGGGATCCAGATTCAGAATGGCAGTAAACGCCCCGTTTCTGGTATAGTACTCGTGAATCTTTGAGCTGAGCAGAGACTTCCCAGAACCGGCAGTGCCTGCGACAAAAATTACCTTCAATTTCTGAATGTTAGAGTTGTTGGCTTATATTTGATTCAGTGGGCAGCTCAAAAATGAACTGGCGTATTGTCGCATTTGTAGCTAGTCTGATTCCGTTTATCATAATTGCAATCCAGTTTGATGTCAAGCCACAAGACGTCTTTGCTGTCGGAATTGTGAATTTTTTTGCTGCATTTGCCGCAATGATGGGAAAACTCTTTCTGCAAGGAATCAAGTTCCATTATATCATCAGAGTTTTTCATGGGAAGATAGAGTCAATTTGGCGAACAATCTTTGTTCGAATTGGCTCGGAGTTTGTCACCATGACTACACCGATGTTTGTTGGAGGCGAGGTGGTGAGAATCTACTGGATGAACAAGAGGGGCATGTCCACATCAAAGGCGTCTTGGCTTGGAATCTTTGAGATTGTAACGGAGGTCTTGGCAGCGGGGGTCTTGTCCGTGCTTGCAGGTGTTGTTGCCATTGTAAGCGGATATGCAATGATTGGCGCAGTGGTTCTTGCTACATCGATCCCAGTAGTTGGAATCTGGACAGTCCTGTTTTTCCTTACAGCAAAGCGCAAATTCCAGGTTCCTCGCGTTTTTGCAAACATCATATTAAAATTCAGAAAGGAAAAGGGACGGCAATATCTGGACAAAACTAACCAATGGATGGCCGACGTTTGCGTAATGACTCGTGAAAACTTTAGCTCTGCTCATGCGAAAAAGGCATTTGCAGTTTCGTTTTTGATCTCGCTTGTATCCTGGCTGGTCTTTGGCGTTTCGTTCATGCTTATTTCTTTTGGAGGGGAGCGTACAATAACTGCAATAGAGTCGGTATTGGCAGTAATGGCAGGAAACGCAATTGGAAACCTTCCCATTACCGTTGGAGGCTCAGGCCTAACAGAATTTGGCACGTGGGCGTACCTCTCACACATAAACGAGTTCAAGCTGGAGCTGCCACAGGACAGCGTCGAGTGGGATACCATAATTGCATGGAGAATCGCAACATATCAGCTGCCGATTCCCATTGCTTGGTTTTTGCTAATGAAGATGGCGTTGCGCAAATACGAAAAAATACAATAGAAACCAACTTATCTTCTGATCCTGGCAAACAAGGCATGTCGTTTAGGGACAAAACAATCGTAATAACGGGGGCCTCAAGCGGAATAGGCGCCGCATCCGCTGTAGAATTTGCAAAAAGGGGAGCAAGCCTTGCACTTGTTGCAAGAAAAAGGAAAAATCTGGAAGAACTGCAAGCAAAACTCGACAAACTCGGCACCAGATCCATTGTATACGAGTGCGACGTTTCGCAAAAATCCCAGGTCCAGAAAATGGCCGGTGACGTGCTTGACAAATTCGGAACGATTGACGTGCTTGTCAATAATGCGGGATTTGCAATATACGGAAGGGTCTCTGAGCTGACAGTCGAACAAATCGAGTCGCAAATGGCGACTAATTATTTCGGCATGGTTTACTGCACAAAACAGTTTCTTCCAAAAATGCTGGAAAAAAACTCTGGACACATTGTTAATGTAGCATCTGTGGCTGCCTCGTTCGGCCTGCCGGGAATCGCGTCATACTGCGCATCAAAGTTTGCAATGCTCGGCTTTTCTGAGGGGTTGCGACACGAGCTCTACGGAACCAAGGTCGGTGTAACAGTAGTCAGCCCAATAATGGTGAGGACAAACTTTTTTGACGACCCGTCGTTTGCCAAGATGCCAAAATACTCGCCGACTTCGCTTAGTGCACAAACGGTAGCAAAGGCTGTAGTGTCTGCAGCAACATCCCCAAGACTTGAGATAATCGTACCTCCAATTGTAAGGGTAGCAGTCTGGGCAAAACATACTATCCCATTTATCATAAACCCAATAGTCGGCAGTGCCTTTAGAAAACAGCTAGGAAAAAAATAGCCCAACTATTCGTCGGATTCGCCAGACCCGGCATCATCCGAGGCGACGTCTATAAGCTCCATTTTTTGCAGCTCAAAGTGATAAATTGCGTCCATTTCGATCTCTTTTTCTTTTTTGAGAAAATCTACCGTCTTTTTGGAAAGCGGCGCCTTTAGCAAATTAAACACAAATTCGTATACAACACCTTTCTCACAGTCGGCAGTCTTGATGTTTTTTGGCAGATCCATTGTAATGATGTGGCGCCCGTCTGCTATTGCCTCGTAAAGCTGCACGTCTATTTTACTTTGGTCGTCATATGCCTCTAGAATGTAGCCTGTCCTTGTAAGGGGTTCCGGATTTTCAAATTTGGCGTTTTTTATCTCATTTATTATCCAGTCTGGGAGCTCGTCCTTCTTTTTTACCAAAAAGCATCCATCCTACAGCTTGTCTTTTTTGCTTTTTTGCCACCAATCGAGATAGTCGTATTGCTTGTCTTCCCTTGTTGGATCTCTTCGATTGATTTTGTCGCGAATATCTCCTACCTGCTCTCTTGTGGCATAAAGGCCACACCTCTTACAGATAAAGTGCTTCGTTACAGGATCAAACTTCATAGGAACCTCGATTTCCTCTATGACTTTTTGGATACTCTCTTGGCTTCCACTGGCAGCCTGACGCTCAATTGCTGCTTTTCGTTCTTTTGCTAGGCATTCTGGGCAGTTAACCAATGTCTTTGTCAAAAAATTTTTCCATAAAAGCGTTCCCACGCCCTATTTGATCGCAAATCTGGTACGCGGATTATGTCTTCATCCCTTGCGGTCAGTTCGCCCATCGAAATACCGCGTACCAGACATTCTATGCCAGACGAAAAAAGCTATTATCTTTTTGTCTATTTTGTAAGCATCTCGGCGGTAATTTTGGCAGTCTGCCTTGCTCCGTCTGAGACAAAGTTCTGCTGGAATTTTTGTATGGATTCTTGGAACTTGTTATAGTTGTTTTTAATCTCAAAAATGGCGGAAACGACCTGCTTTGTGTTGTTGGCGCCGATCCCTAGCTTGTGTTCTTGTGCCCATCTAATCTGGTTTGTTTGCTCGTCATAGACGGCAATACCGATTATGGGCTTGCCTTTGATTCCAATTATCTCGCCCATCACGGTGTGGGAGCCATTTACCACGGCATACTCGCATAGCTCAAGTGCGGTCTCTTTTTGCTGCTCTGAGAGAAAGCCTACATCTATCTGGATCCAGTCTATGTTCTTTTCCAGAGCATCCAAAACGGAGTATGTCCTGCCGTCCTTTCCAAGAACCGTATCTATTGATGGATCATCTGTGGCATGTGAGATTATCCTTTTTTCGTTTTTCATCTGATCGGAGTGGAAAACCTGCTCGTATTTGCGGCCGGTGACCTGGTTTGTCGACTTGTTGCCGGTTCGCATCCAGTACCCGAACCTGTTTCCCTCCAAGAGTCTCTCAAGCGCTGTCTTATCATAGCGTTTTTGCTTTTTGGCCGACGCAAAATGTCCTGCATAAACTACCTTTTCTTTGAGCTTTTCTGGGAAATTGAGATTATACTCACATAACGTGTAGGGGGGAGGGGAGTCGGCCACAACTATTTTTGTCGCCTTTGAGATCTGTTTTGCAACAAAGAGCACGCCGGGATAGAAATACAGCCTAGACTTCCATAGTCTTGGCATGAACTGGTTTGTGACAAAAATGGAACTTATGTTTCTGTTTTTTGCCAAAATGTTTGGGCCCATATCGCCGTCATTTATGACTAGATCGAATCCAATCTTATCAAAAAGCCTAGCCTCGCTTCTCAAATAACTGCTCACCTGTTTTATGACGGGTGGATTGCCGCGGATTGGGAAAACCACATTTAACATCGACAAAAAGACGCTTGGGCCGTACTTGCCATCGATTGGCGTCGGCATCAAAATCTCGTGAATGTTTTGTTTCTTGTCTGGAAATCTCTTTAGTAGTTTTTGGTAGATCTCGTCCCTGCTGGAATAATGAATCTCACATTCGTCTTTTACAAAGTTGGGGAGCTCGTCATTTAATGACATCATGCGGGAATAATGTCCGTTTCCCCACGAATAGATGAATTGTCCTATCTTCTTCACAAATTCACATCAAAAACAGCTGGCATAAATTTTCAATGTTTCAGAGCATCCAAAATGTCGTGGATGTTGTTCGGACCTACCTTTACAGTAATGGTCTGCTTTGATTTCAGTGCTTTTGCCACTACTGCAGAAGAATCAAGCTTCTCCCTTGTAAGCCTGCTCAGTGCAAGCCTCTCTATTCTGTGCAAGTACTTGCCAAGACCAATTTCCTTTACCGTGTTGATTGTCTCATTGTCAATTCCACAAAGAGCAATCCAGGAAACAAGCTTGTTCTTGGCAATGATCTGGGCGTTTTGCTCAATAAACCATACTGGAAACAAAAGGGGAGAAAGTGGTATAGTAACCCGCGGGATCTTGTTGCGCTTTGCGACAAGGCATGCAATTTCTGTCGCTGCCTTTACTTTGAGCTGGAGCGCCCTTGCGGTATCCTGTTTTAGGGCAAGTGAAAAAAAATCCAGCTCTACTGTGGGGCTTAGCGTCCTTGGCAGGATTCGGTTTAGGATTTTTACAAGATCTAGCAGGTTTGCATCGTTGCTGTAACACACCAGAATTTTGACATCAAAGCCCTGCTTGATTGACTCTAGACACGAAACCGCCGACAGCTCATCATAAATGCAGCACACCGTTTTTTGGCCCTGTGAATTGTACGGGACACCGCCGTGCCCCCTGTCCACAAAAATGGAAATGTATGCGTTCTTTTTTGTCAAAAAACAATGAATCATCTTATCATGCCTTTCCTCGGTCCCTGGCTTGCAGTCCATGTCTGCAACCTTGTCAATCAATGCGGCAGTTGCTGCAACCTCCACGTCCTTTGGCAGATAACCAAAAGACTGGCCATCAACTTTGACAAAAAACTGGTCTCCACGCAATAGTAAGTTAGAGCCAATCTTTGCAATCGAGGAAACTACAACATCGAACTTGTTTTCGGTGCGTCTTGCTATTGACACCATGTCGATCCCAAAAAGCAAGTTGATTGCAGATGAAGCAAAGACGGGGTCATTTGCATCAATTATTACAAGGCCGTCGTCCTTTGATATCTTGCCAAACCGCTGGCCCTGAATTTTGAGAATTTTTTTGATGTTTTCTACAAGGGCGTTTTGCTTGTTTTTGGCAAAAATTGAAGGAAAAACAACTACAAAAGAGCCCTCACTCATTTCTCTTCCTTGTTTTCAGCTGTTTAAATTTTGAATGCCTCGCAATAATTATAAAACAAATTCCGTCCAAGTTCGTTGTGGCAAGATTCACACAAGACGAAATTGACAAAATTAACTCCAAGCTAAAGACTCCAGAGGATGCCCTGAAATGGGCATATGATACGTTTGGTGACAAGATCGCCAAGGCCTCAAGCTTTGGCGCAGAAGACAGCGTAGTTACCGACATGATAATCAAAGTAAATCCAAAAGCGCGGTTTTTCACACTTGACACCGGGAGACTAAACCAGGAAACATATGACGTAATGGATCAAATCGCAAAAAAATACAACATAAAGTTCGAGGTAATGTTCCCTGACACAAAAGAGGTCCAGGAGATGGTGCACAAAAGGGGGATCAACCTTTTCTACGAAAGTGTCGAAAACAGGAAGCTCTGCTGTGAGATAAGAAAGGTTCATCCGTTAAACAAAATTCTTTCAACGCTTGATGCCTGGGTCACCGGTCTGAGACGCGACCAGAACGAAAACAGGTCAAAGGCGTCGATGGTTGAAATCGACAGCCTGCACGGAGGAATAATCAAAGTAAACCCAATAATCGACTGGAGCTGGGATCAAACACTTGCTTACATCAAAGAGCACAAGCTGCCATACAACAAGTTGCTTGACAGGGGATACACCAGCATCGGCTGTGAGCCATGTACTAGGGCAATCAAGCCGGGTGAAGACCTAAGAGCGGGACGTTGGTGGTGGGAATCTGATACGCACAAAGAATGTGGGCTGCACATGGATAACTCAAAGAGATGACCGGCAGTGAAGGCGTTATCAGACCCCACGGTGGAAAGCTGATAAACAGATTATCACAAAAGAGTCCGGCAGGATCATTTTCGATTACGGTAAACGAGGATCTTGCAAACGACGTTGAAAACATTGCAGACGGAATCTTTAGCCCGCTGGAAGGATTTTTGGGCCAGCAGGACTTTGATGCCGTCGTTTCGAAAGGGAGACTTGCAAATGACCTTGCGTGGACAGTACCAATTGTACTCGACGTGGACAAGGAAACCGCAAAAAAAGCAAAGCAGGCAGGAACCGTTTCGCTAAAAACCGCAGGAAACGGAGAATTTGCAATACTTCACGTTGAGGAAACATACACGTTTGATAAGAAAAAGACTGCCCAAGCAGTGTATGGGACGACCGATACAAACCATCCCGGCGTGGCAAAAACATTTTCAATGAATGAATATCTGGTTGGTGGCAAAATAGACTACACCCAAAGGCCAAAGGACGATCCAATCAGAAAATACAGAATGACTCCGGCACAGACAAGAAAATCATTTTCCGACGCTGGCTGGAAAACAATAGTTGCGTTCCAGACAAGAAACCCACCGCACGTAGCCCATGAAATGCTACAAAAAGAATCCCTTACCACACACGACGGCGTTTTTGTAAATCCACTCATTGGCAAGAAAAAGCCCGGCGACTTTGTCGACGAGGTCATTCTGGAATCATACATTGCAATGATTGAGAATTATTACCCGCCAAACAGATGCAAGCTTGCAACATTGCACACTGAAATGAGGTATGCGGGACCAAAAGAGGCAATCCACCACGCAATAATGCGACAAAACTATGGATGCACCAACATAATCATCGGACGCGACCATGCAGGCGTCGGCAAGTACTATTCGCCGTTTGCTGCACAGGAGATATTTTCCGACTATCCGGAACTTGAGATAGAGCCAATATTCTTTCCAGCATTTTATTACTGCAGAAAATGTCTTGCGTTTACAAACGAGCGCGCATGCCCCCACAACTCAGAATTCCACGAGCAAATAAGCGGCACAAAGCTTCGGGCACTAATAGACGAGGGAAAACCGCCATCGGAGTTTATCATGCGCCCAGAGGTAGTCAAAGTTATCATGAATCACAAAAAACCGTTCGTGGAATAAATGAAGTTTTTACCAATAGTCTTGTTGTTGTGCGCAGCCGCGATTATTCCAGCATATGGGCAAGAGGCGATAAACCCGTCTCTGACAGTACAAAAAATCGACGTGCCTGCAGATGACTTTAACAAAGTTGAGCGCGACGCAATTCCAATTCCATTTGAAAGTACTCACGAGGGAAGCTGGCAGATAACCATCCAAAACAAACTTCTCTATGGAAATCCAAAAGGCAACGCCATAGTAAGAATCTACGATGCAAACACTGCAGACAAGTTCATAGAAATAGGGATGGCAAGCCCCCCCGAACGAAGATTTTGGGTCGCGTTGAACTTTCCAGACATTGGGTACATCCCGGCAACGCGCATAGACAAGGGGGGATGGTTTGAGGGGGTAAATGTGATTGCGGCATACAGCAACATACAAGGAATTTCGATAAGCAACGGCCAGAGAATAGTAGTTAGTGGTGTAGACCTAAAGGACTTTGTCGTTGGCAGCTACGCAGTTTATGGGATGGTAGAAGAAACGGATCCGCCTGCGATGAACTCGGGCAATCTGCACATCGAAGTGATGTCAGGCGATGTATCACAAAACCCGTTCCATTATTATCCATTTTATGTGACTGGTGCAGTTGGCGCAATAATCGGCATCTTGTTGGTTCTCAAGAAGCGTTCCTAGTCTTGTAGTATTTGCAGAGCCTCTTTATCCTACATACACTGCACATGGGGGAAATGGGCTTGCAGATGTTTTGGCCGTACATCACAAAGGTGTCGTTTATCTGAAGCCAGTACTTTTTTGGAATCTTTTCAATTAGTGCAAACTCGGTTTCTTCTGGAGTCTTTGTATCTACCAAGCCAAGTCTGTTTGAGATCCTATGAACATGGACATCAACTGGTATGGCCGGCTTTTCAAAGGCGTAAACAAGGACACAATTTGCAGTTTTTCTCCCAACCCCTGGCATCTTCACAAGCTCGTCTAGATTATCTGGGACGTTTCCGCCATATTGAGACTGGACGATCTTTGCTACCGCGATTATCCTTTTTGCCTTTACATGATAAAACCCAATGGACTTGATTATTTTTTCAACATCTTTTGTCTTTGCTGCTGCCAGGTCTTTTGCAGTCCTGTACTGAGAAAACAACTTTTTTACTACCTTGGTGGTGTTTTCGTCCTTTGTTCGTGCAGAAAGTATGGTGCCAACAAGTATGGTAAACGGATCCCCCATCTCGACGTCGTGGAGCTCGCGCAGCGCCGTCATTCTTGGCGGCTTGACAGAATTCATGGTGTCTATCATTCCGCGCAAAAGCCTTTTCATTTGGTTTGGTTTTAACGCCATTTACATAATAATCTAAAGTAGGACGCCAAGTATTATAGAGCTAGGACCGGAATAATATTTGTGGAGCTGACAAAAGAGGAGGATCTTGCACTAAGGGGTGAATACGGCGAAACCCTGCAAACTGCATACCGAATACTTGTTGCCACTGGCGAGGCAACAAACGCGCAAAAACTCGTCCCAATCAAGTGGGCCCACCTTTCTGGCGTCAACTACAACACGATTGGGGACGCAGGAGAGGAGTTTCTTGCAAAGCTGAGCAAGTCTGCAAAGGTAAAGGTGATGACTACTGTCAATCCAATGGGATTTGACTTTGACAAGATATCGGGATACAACCTCTCAGACGATTTTATAAAAAAACAGAAAAGCATCAAAGAATCATACGAAAAAATCGGAGTGATCCCATCGTTTTCATGCATCCCATATGAGATCTTTGAGCTGCCAGAAAAAGGAACGCAGGTCTCATTTGCGGAAAGCAACGCAGCGATATATGCAAACTCGGTTGCCAATCTGAAAACAAACAAGGAAAGCTCGTTTTCTGCCCTTGCAAGCGCGTTGACTGGCAAGAGCCCATACTCTGATCTCAGGGTAAATGACATGCCAAACCTTACCATACGGATGAAAATTGAAAAGCCAGACGAGATGGCATTTGGCATGCTTGGATATTTTGCAGGAAAAATTGCCGACAACTCGGTTCGGATCTCAGGCGTTTCAGAAATGGACAAGCGGAGCTGCAAGTCGCTGTGCGGTGGAATGGGGACATCCGGGCGTTGCGGAAAGTTTGTCCTAGAGGAGGAAAGGCCTGGCTCTGAAAAGGTTGATTTTGGAAAAAAAGAGATGCAAGGCATCTATGACGAGTTAAACACGTCAGAAAAAGGCGACATAATAACGCTTGGCAGCCCGCAGCTCGGACTCGAAGAGATCGGTGATCTTTCTGCCATGCTTAAGGGAAGATCATTTAAGAAAAGATGCATGGTTTTCTGTCCCAGGGCAGTCCAAGAGCAGGCAAGAAAAATTGGATATGCAAGCGAGCTTGAGAGGGCAGGCTGTGAAATACTTACTGACTGCTGCACTTGCCTTACGCCGCTTGTTGACAAAAACGACATCGATTCTGTTACGACAAACAGCATCAAGGGTGCATACTATCTAAGAAACTCAAATGGCGTAGACGTTAACCTAAAGCCTCTTTCACAAATAATTCAAGACGAGACGAAATGACACTAAAAGTAATAGTAAGCGGAAAGGCACAGGGCAGAATACTCAAAACAAGCACACCCATCAATTTTCTTGGCTCCGTCGACAAAAAAACGGGAATGATAAACGACAAAAAACACGACCTTGCAGGAAAATCAATAGCAGGATTTGTCCTGGCCTTTCCACACGGGGTCGGCAGCAGCGTAGGTGCCTATACAATATATTCGCTAAAATCAAGCAATGCTGCGCCAAACGCTATGATATGCACAAAAACAGATCTAACCGTCGCATCTGGGTGCGCTCTTGCAAACATACCACTTGTAATAGTATCACAAGAGGAATTTGAAAAACTAGAAAACGGAAAGCAGGTAACGGTCGACACCGACTCGTACAAAATCCTATAGTTCTTTTCGAACTATCTTGCCGTTTGGTTGCTCCTCCTTGAAAATAATCCCTTCAAATGAAAAGACCTTGGTCTCCCTTTCCTTCCAGCACCCTGGGGGAAGGCCTGCCTTTTGGCAGGTGTGATCAAGGAACTCCACCGCATCCCAGCCATATTCCACTGGAACCTGTGGCAAGAGCAGGCCTGAATAATACCCATGCTTTATCATGAGGCCGTCCCTGCCGACTTTGATCCTCGATGGAATCTGTATAGGATCATCGACTTTGATCTCTTCTGGGGGAGTAAGAACAGTAACCTCAAACGAAACCTTGTCAAGCTCAGATGGTTTTACTGGAGAAAACCGTGGGTCTTGCGTGGCTGCCGCTATTGCAGCCTCTGGCAGTGCCTGGGCAAGATTTCGTGGCAGTGGAAAACCAATGCAGCCACGCAAGTCATTATCTGTGTTTAATGTGACAAAAACTCCGGCATCAAAGGAAAACCTGGATTGCAAATCACCGCCAAGCCCAAGTCTGGTGTTATTTTTGACAAACTCGGTTACTATCTTTCTTGCAGTCTGAACAAGAACTGTTCCATCTTCGTCTGAAAGATTATAGTTTTTCATTTATTTCAGAAATCAGTTCCTCCAAGTTTCTAATATGAGTTCCCACCCAGTAGATGTGACTGCAGTCGTCACAGACCCAAAATTTTTCTGTGTTTTGCGCCGTCCTTGGCGGTATTTTGTCCGCAACCTGATCTTTTTCGACTAAATGCAAATTACCATTACACATAGAACATCTCGCAGAATCCTCACGGAAACTATATTTTCCTAAATTAAGCTTTGCAGCAATTTCCACAATCTGCTCTTTTTCTACACGTTTTGTGAGGTATACTGCCACAATATCGTGTTTTTTTGCGTTGGCAGCCAGTGGCTGATCCCTCGTTATTATGATGCGGCCTTCTCTTTTTGCCAGTAGCAACACATCCTCGTCGTTGATCGTCGCAGAATATCTGCAATCAAAACCCAAAATCCGCAGCTTTCTCGCTATGGTTCCAAGCATAGAATCTATGACAAATCTAGGCTGGTTCAACTTTGGTTCTGCCCGTCTCTGTTATATGGCTCTCGCCTGCAGGCAGCGCGCGCACGAAATCATCGATATCAAACTGTTTTGCAATGTCTTCTTGCAACCTTATGAATTCTGCCCGCAGCCTCTTTGCGGTCTCTGTCATTACATAACCGCCAGGTTCGATTATTGCATAACAAATACAGAGCTTTTTTACTGGTTCTGGTGGGCCGCACATGATCAGATATCGTTCATCATGGTATAGTATTCCAACGGCCAGCTTCAATGTCGGCACCTTTACAAAATTTTTACGTCCCTCCAAAACAAAGGAGCCCCTTGTCAGAAACTGACCGCTTGGCGCTGCCTTTTTTATCTGATCTGGATTTACCCAGTATGCACTCATGCCATACATTGCCTCTCGCCATGCACGACTAAAGCAAACGGTCGCACTTGCCACCTCGTTTAGTGAGTCAAACGGTATGTTTTCTGGCACGTCCTTTAGGACAAAAAACGGCGAGCCAAAAATCTCCGCATGAAAGACCTTGTCGTTTTTTGCAAGCTGCTTTCGTATGATGGCAGAATTCGATGAGGAATCCCTTCCGCCTATGGCCAAGAGCCCATCGGAGGTGTAAAACCACCTGTATCTCTCAAACCACTCCTTTTTCTTAAATTCGGTAAAAAACGCCGCGCTTTTAGTCGTATCGGACTGTAACTTGAGTTTTTCAATTTCTTTCTGGTTTTTCTTTCTTAGCGACTCGATGGATTCTATTGCAGCTGATTGCTTTTTTGCCTCATCAAACAACGTCGACGCGATGGCAGGAAACGAGGAATCTGGACGTATCTGAATTTTCTCACTGTCGATTTTCAGAAAGGGAACGCCCCTCTCTTTGATCAGCTCCGCATTGTGTGACTTTAGGATTTCGGCCGCGGCTGGATCGTCAAGGCTGGTTATTCCGTGTAACGCAAACGTAAAGAGAGCCTTTGCCACACCTGATATCTTTTCTGATTTTTCTTTTACTAGCGAGATTGCCCTTCCCTGCTCGTCTATTCTGGACTGGAGGTCAGCAATTTTTTTGTCAAGTGAGCTTGTTTTTGCGGTTTTGCCTTTTTCCAGCAGCACCTTGGAAAAGACCCTGTCGAGTCCCTCCATAAAGCTTGGAATTTTTTCCTGCTCCGAATCGGACGCAATGGAAATGGGATAGACATCAAAACCGTCCTCAGTCTTGACAATCACAGGCTCGTGATTTCCACTAACTATGTTCTGAGTAAGTGTTTTTGCAGCGGAGATGATGTCGTCGATGTTTTTGTCTGTGAGCGAAGCACCAGTAGAATCGAAATCAATTTTTGCAGATCGCAGTATCTCTTCTGAATATTTCGAGGGAAGGCCAAATGTCCTCCCAAACCACTTTGCTATCGGAGTCGAGACTGTCTTTAGATCTACAAAATTTTCTTTGGATATGTCAAAAATGTTGAGGCCTTTCTGCGGTGGCGGAACATACACACTGCCGACCCGTATCTCCCGGTGTCTTACTTCAATAGAGTGCAAAAGCGCCAAAACCTTGAGCTCCTTATTGCAAAGCAAGATGTTACCGTCGCCAAAAAACTCACAAATCAGAACAAATTCCTTGTCAAATCCGGAAAACGTAAGATATGCAATTCGCTCAGCGCCTAGTTGTTCTATTTTGACAAGCTTTAGTCGCAAAAGATTCTCGCGTAGACGTTTAACCATCTTGTTTTCTTCTATTGACTCAATTCTGATCCTGGTGAGCCACATCCCAATTGATGATATTACCAAAAAAAGATCCGGCTTTTCTGGATGGTGTAATTTCAAAAGAATGCTATCTTGATTTATTGAATAAACATTATTTACGTAATATCCACCTGTCTGTTTTGATATTTCGCTGACAAGAAATGTCAGCTCTATCCCTGCTAGCGCCACGACAAACTATCAAAGGAATCTGAATATACTCTTACTGATGCACCAAACATTTTAAAGCCGATGTAATAGAGTCATCGTAGAAATTTCATTGAAACACCCAAAGAAAAAGGCGCCAAACCCCAATGATCCTAAAAAAAATGACGAACAGCCACAGGTAGCACCGCCGGCCGACAGCCAAGACGAGATAGCAAGAAGAAAAAAACTACTGGACAAACTATTCTGGATCCGCATTGGGCTTGCCGCGATAGGCGGTGTCGTTGCTACGTTTTTGTTTGAACCAATTGATGGTGAGGAAAGAAGATGGGCATCAATAGGCTTTATGATCGTAATTTTCATCGTTTCTGCCGTGATTGGCAAAGGAATGAAAATAGGACTTCCACCCTCTGACAGAAAAAAAATTGTCACCACCGGCATTGGCAGCTATGTGTTCATCTATTTGTTCATGTGGATTCTCTCATATACCCTCGTACACCTTCCCGGAGCCGGTGTTGGTCCGCTAAAACCCCTCTAGAGTCATGTGGAAATACAAAACCC
>CAZITM010000019.1:0-2656 GCA_964542205.1 uncultured Candidatus Nitrosotenuis sp. | reverse complement strand
GGGATACCGGACGAATTCTTTGAGAGGACAGAAGAGGTTCCAATCACAAAAGAAGAGGTACGTGCAGTTCAAATAAGCAAGGCAAGACTCGAGACTGGAAATCTGGTGTATGACGTTGGATGCGGAAGTGGCTCCATATCAGTTGAAGCTGCATTGCAGGTAGGCCAGCAAGGAAAGGTTTACGCCATAGACATTGATCCAAAGGCAATAGAACTCTGTAAAAAAAATCTCGAAAAATTTGGCATTTCAAACGTTGAGCTGATTCTGGGCAACGCAAAACAACAAGTATCGGGACTGCCTGCGGCTGATGCCATTTTTGTTGGCGGAACCGGCGGTGACACAAAAGACATCATAGCTCTCTGCCATGACAAGCTAAAACCTGGGGCAAGAATAGTGATAGGGACAATTCTGATCGAAACGCTTTACTATGTCCTGGATGTGGTAAACAAACTTGACTTTGCAGACGTCGACATTACGCAGGTCACCATATCAAAAAGCAGAAAAACAACGACGGGAACAATGATGCTTGCAAGAAATCCCGTTACAATAATTTCTGCGACAAAGAGATAGTCAATTCGCTTTTAACTAGGAAATCTTTCATCCATAGCATGCACGAGCTTGTCTGTGTGGGGTGTGGCCCTGGCGATCCAGAACTGCTTACAGTAAAGGCAGTAAAGGCAATACAAGGAGCCGAAGTAATAGCCTGCCCAACGGCAAAGGAAGGAAAGCAAAGTATCGCACTTTCTGTCGTGGAATCATTAATTGACAAGAAAAAAAACCCAGAGATAGTGAACCTGGTATTTCCAATGGTAAAGGACAAGGAAACGCTGGAATCCACATGGGACAAAAACACAAAGATACTTGCGCAAAAGGTACGAGAGGGAAAAAAGGTAGTCTATCTTACAATTGGTGACCCGTATCTTTACAGCACATGGATATACCTGCACAGGGAGCTGCAGACAAAATACCCAGAAATAAAAATAACAGTCATACCGGGAATCGTCTCCATGTTTACGTTTGCATCAAAGGTCGGCATCAGTCTGGCAGAGGGTGCAGAGACCATGGCAGTCATACCTTCTTGCTACGACCTGTCACGGGTGCAGGAGACAGCAAAAAACTGTGACACCATGATCTTTCTCAAGGACGGCAGGTACTTTGATCAGGTGATCAAGCTGCTCAAAGAGGCCGGGTTCTCAGACGATTCGATTTTTGCAATAGGCCAAGACCTTGGCACACCAAACGAGATAGTAAAAAAGATGAGACTTGGGGATGTAAACGAAAGCACGATGACTACAAAATACTTTTCAATAATGGTGGTAAAGCGTGTCTAAGGTTTACTTTGTTGGGTGCGGCCCCGGCGACCCGGATCTAATTACGGTCAAGGCAAAAAAACTCCTCTCGCGGGCAGATGTCGTCGTGTATTCGGGATCTTTGATTCCAAAAGAAATACTCAAAATCTGCAAGAAAGCAGAACTGCACGATGCATCAGGCCTTGTCCGCGAGGAAATATTTGAAATTTTGAAAAACAGCGCACAAAAAAACAAACTCGTCATACGACTGCACGACGGTGATCCGGCTATATATGGCGCCATACGGGAGCAGACAGACAACTTAAAAAAGGAAGGAATCGACTTTGAGGTAGTTCCAGGCGTTACCTCGTTTTTGGCCTCGTCTGCGGCACTTGGCTTGCAGCTGACCCTGCCTGGAGTCACTCAAACCATCATAATTACGCGTGCAGAAAAACGCACCAAAGTCCCCAAGCATGAACAGATAGCAGAGCTTGCCAAGCACAAATCCACCATGATATTCTATCTGAGCGTGCAGCTTCTGTCGGATATAGTAAGGGAGGCACTCAAAGGAGGGTATCCAAAGTCCACGCCAGTAGCAGTAGTTTACAAGGCAAGCTGGACTGATCAAAAAATAATCACCGGCACGCTAGAAGACATTGTGAAAAAAGTCTGGGCCGAAAAAATCACACGAACCGCCATAGTCATGATTGGCGATGTGATACAGCCCAAGTCGTATGAATATTCCAAGCTATACGACAAGACGTTCAGTCACGGATACAGAAAGGCTAAGGCAACAAGCTAACACTACTTCTAATTCCAAGCATCCTTAGATGTTTCTGAAAAATCTGGGGATCTTTTGATGTATATATCCTTAGTTTGGTTTGTTTTGATTTTTTTGCGGTCATTGCAATCTTGCGCGCTATGTCGTCAGCAGGATCCAAGAATTTGATGTGTGGGAACTCTTTTTGCAAAATTGGCAACAAAAACGGCAAATGTGTGCTGGATAGTGTGATGACATCTACATTATCGTCTGCCAAGGATTTTCCAAGAACACTCCGAATTGTTTTTCTGCAAAATTCCTTATCCGTAATGAATTTTCCATTCTCAACGAGTTTTATCAGTTTTGACGCATCAATTTTTTTAACTGATATGCCTGAAGCTGACTTTTTAATGTGGTTTGAAAGTAACGCACTTTTCATAGCTGCATGTGTAACAAGAACTCCGATCCTCTTGGTTTTAGTAATTTTTGAAGCTTGTTTTATGGGAGGCAAAACGCCAACTATTTTGGAGCTCAGAAGATTTGGAAATTAAATTGACGGCGTATTTGACGCCATCACAATAAGATCTGGTGCAAAAATTTTTTCTTA
>CAZITM010000018.1:5316-23840 GCA_964542205.1 uncultured Candidatus Nitrosotenuis sp. | reverse complement strand
AGCCTGAATACCTTGGAGACATTTTTTTCTGCCTCCCCAAGCCACTTGCTCATCATAGATGCTGCGTCAACCACAATGAAATAGCCATCAAGCTCGTTGGCAGTAGCTGCCGCAAGAATCGTCTTTCCACATCCTGGCGGACCGTAGAGTAGGATTCCGCGTGGCCATCCAAGCGGAAACAGGTCAGGCCTTTGTGTTGGATAGACAATCGATTCGCGTAGCGCGTTTTTCGCGTCGTCTAGGCCGATTACCTCATTCCAGCTAACGTCTGGCTTTTCTTTCATCACCATCTCATCAAAATCATCTTCATCCTTTTTCTTTTCAAGCTGTGCCTTTTGCTCTGCAGGAGGGGCGTTTGGATCAACTGCCGGCTCAAGTCCCACCCCATGTGACATTTGTAGTGCCTTGATTCGGTTCTCGTATGCTCTGCACCTTTCTGTGTAAATCTTGTTGAGTTTGTTATCAGGGTATAACTGGATTAGCTTGACAAGTGAATCGATTGCCCGCTGATAATTTGCAATTGCCATACCCCTTGCACCTTGGGAATCAAGTCTAATCGCATCGGAGGCATACCTGCTTGCATTATTTTCTAGTTCCTGTGGTGCCAGACTCATTTTACACTACCTGCTCGTATTTGGGTTCAGGACTTTGTTGGTATGCTTGGGTGTAAACAGGTGTAGTAGATTTGGTTAAATTTATTCTACCTTCCTTTGAGTCATCAAATGAAAAGTTTGCAGATACATCGTTTTGCGCCGTCTTTATTTCACAGACCGATGATTTTGCCAATATGATAAGCTCCTGGATTTCATCGTTTATCTCGACAAGCGAGCCTGTCCAGTTACGAATCAGGTCGGAAAACTCCTTTAAAATTCCATATGCCTCTTTTTTATGCTGGTGTTTGAGCAAGATTTGTTCGGTCAGGGCTAGGACTTTGTCAAGATCCTCTAGTTCTTCCTGGGTCAGTCCTTCTATTTTTCTCTCATATTTTGGGTTTGATTTCAGGATCTTCCTTTTTACTAGGGCTGAAATGCTCCTGACTTTGTCTAAATCTTTTTCAATGCCGTTTGTTTCGAAGGACTTCATGAGTAAGGCTCTCTTGCTAGAAATTTAGATTAGGGTACTGCGTGCGAATTTTAGATTCTGCTATCAAATTTACTTCAGCAAAGATATGTGTAGACTCAAGGTTGGTCTGCTTAAAGTCTATCTTTGCTTCAACCAGACTCCCCGAATCCATCACGATGCTGCCCAAAGTAGTCGATAGTTCTATCAACTCATGGCTGGAATGAGGCATATTGACGTAAATATTCGAGTTTATTGCTCTGATTATCGAGATTAATGGTGGCACTTCGGTTGCAATGGCGTCAATCTGTGATATCGACTGCAGTCTGCCTCTGACAGTTTTTAGGGCCTCGATTGCACAAAACAGGTTTGTTTCTACCTCTATCTGTTTTTTGAACTCGGTGCTTTTTGTCAAATCCTCGCCTTTTGAGTAGATTTTGAGGTTTGTTTTGAGGATGGAACTGTATTGTTTTTCTAGTTTTTCCAAGATTATTTTTACCAGATATGCGCAATATTCCAGCCTGGGGGTTATGGAGTGCGAGTACGGAGTGGGCAATACTTGCATGATTTCATTTACAAATACCGAGCTTGCAACCATGTATGATCACGAACGAGGTTTTTGTTTATTAGAACGGTGTCACGAATTTTGGTTTAACCGCAGTAACAATACACTGGAGTTACACTTTTTTGCAAGAGTTTGTTCAATGAATTTGACTATCAATCTTACCTAAGGATCTTAGCAGGTCAATCATGGGAAAAGAGCATGAGCTTACTGTAAGTCTTGAAGAGTTTGGCCTCTCAAAATACGAGGCTCGTGCCTATGTAACACTCATTACAAAGGGAACCATCTCCGCAAGCGAGGTTGCCTATTATTCGGAGCTGCCAAGGACAAAGGTTTATCCCGTCCTACTCAAATTGCAGCAAAAAAAACTTGCAATTCTCTCAAAAAGCAAGCCGGTAATGTGCACTGGCATTGCGCCAGAGGATGCATTTGACGAAGTGGTTCATGAGCAGATAAACAGGGTCGAGGCG
This sequence comes from uncultured Candidatus Nitrosotenuis sp., assembly GCA_964542205.1. GTDB lineage: Archaea > Thermoproteota > Nitrososphaeria > Nitrososphaerales > Nitrosopumilaceae > Nitrosotenuis. The sequence goes on along the minus strand of CAZITM010000018.1, from coordinate 21,749 downwards.
ATGAACGCGCTTGTCTCAAAGCTAAAGGGGATCAGTGAAGAGAGCAAAAAAGCGCGCGGTGCAGAAGAAAAGAGGTACTTTCACCTCCATCCAAACTATGTTGTAAACCAGCTCAAGACAATGATCGAAGGCGCAAAATCATCGATTCATGTCATGGCAGACTCGTGGGGGTTGAGCATTTTGGCCGAATGTAAAGAGGAGTTGCTTTCTGTCCTTAGGCGAGATCTCGAAGTTCGGCTAATCGTTCCGACGCAGGTTATCGGCAGCGAGTCATTTAGAACCATTCCAGACGGAGTAAAGATCAGGTCATCTGAGACTGTTCAAAACTGCTTTATTTTTGACGATACCGAACTTCTTTTAATCGACGGTACAAATGGCAGGGGCGCAATATTTTCTGCAACCGATATCTTGGGTGGAAACCAGACAAGGCTTTTTGCCCAGATTTGGAAGGGTGCGTTAAAAATCGACAATCTGTCCGAAATGACAAAAAGCCAGGCACTTGAGGTGTGTAAGATAATCAATATCATAAACGAAAATGGGCTTGGGTTTGCGCTTCATTCTATAGTCAGCTCAAAGGCCCGATTTGTAGATTTTATCAAGTGTCTGGAAAAAAACGGCATCTCGTTAAAGGAAAAGTCATTCGAAGAGGTTTTAGACATTGTAAACTCTACGCTAGAGATGACTTGCTCTGGCAAAGTTCAGTATGATTCAAAGACAAGTAACATCATCATAGAATCAAAGGCGAACAGTGGACACTCGTTGCCGTGGGCAATGCTGATAGAAAGTTATCTTGAGCAAAAAGGAAACAATACGAAACTAATCTATCACGCTGATTCCCATAAAGGCGAGCAGATTCATCTAAAGATCATCTAGAAACACATTTTCAGGTTGGTCCATGTATGACGAAGCTTACCATCAAATAGAACAAACACAAAATTGCACGTAATACAGGGTTGTTTCTTTTTAGTATGTTTTGTGGTCTTGGGTTTACAGTGAAGATGTTGCAATTTGCATATACGTGCTGATGAACCTCGACACCATTTTACGCATGTTGTCGTATGGGATAGAGATGGTGAAAAATGTCGGTTTGTATTGCGGAACCCCTATTCCCACCAAATTGATGTTTTCCCTGCTTGCTTGGAATATCGAGTCTTCAAGGCTTTTGTCTATTTTGTCATAGCCTAGCGATAGTCCATCGGTGATGACAAAGATGTATTTTTTTTCAGTGTTGCTCTGACTGAGTATTCTTCTTGATAGCGTGATGGCATCAGGCAAATAGGACAGGCCTTTCATATCAATTCCCCCGATTCTTGCCTTTATTGTTTCGCTGTATCTCTCATTGCCTGCCTTGACTATACTGAAATCATTGTTAAAACAAAACATGCCCCACTTGCCGTTCTTTGATATCAGGTCGTGTGCCGCTTGCGCAAAACACAGGATGAGTTTTTTCATGTCCCTGAATTTTACCCTCATACTGCTACTCGTATCAACTACAATTGCCCATTCCTCCATGATTCTCTTCTTGTTGTCCTGCTCGAATATCTGTATGCTGGAATTCTGACTCGCGATTGCCTGGATTGCCTTTTGCATCTCCAAGAAGCCCATGTCTTCAGATATGGCATCATCGATGGCGTTTGGGATGCTCTTTATCTGCGCCGACATTTGTTTTGCGATTGGCCCAATTTGCCTTTCAATCATCAAATATTCCGAATAGCGTTCAGGTACAAAGTATATCTTATCAAAATGAAGGTCTTTTGCCAGCTCCTTGTAGAGGTGCTCCATTTTTTGCTTTAAGCTAGATTCCACACACCACATCTCGTTTAAGGATTCTATCATACTCGCAATTGGCACATACGAGTTTAGCGTCAGACCAACAATTGGTTTTGTAAATTTAGGGCTCGTTTGGTTTTCGGTGAATGGATATGTGTGATCAATAATTGCTGACTGGCTATGATATATCTTCCCTGCAATCTCAACTAGGTTGGAGTCAGATCTAATTTGTTCATCTATTTCTGAGAGGTTAATGGAGGATCTAGTTCCAAAAGCGTTTACAAATTTTCGTACCACGAGATCACGGCTCTTTGTTTTATGATGAACTGTTTTGTTTGTTGCATCGACCACCGTGGTGATCACCTCATAGTATTCCGGATGCGTTTTTTTCAAAAATTCGTTTACCCTGATGTTCTCAATGTATTCAATGACCCTTCTTGCACGGTTTTTGTTTTTGCCCTCCAGCCATTTTTGGTACAGGGCATAATCGGTGACCTTCATGTGACCTGCGACATGTGCCAGTGTTGCAAGGTATAGCTGCCAAATTATCTTGTATGACGAACCATATTTTGGAAATATGTGCCCTTCAAAGAAGACGTGATCTTTGTTTGTTCTCGGCAATGGGATGCCTACCACATTTGATTCGTGTTTGATAACCGGGTGGATTAGTGCGTCTGTAAAGAAGACGCTTGTCTTATCTGGGCTGCTTGCAGATATCATATAGAACACCTGTTGCGATACAGAAAAAATAGAATCCTTCAAACGACCCAGACTCCAGATAGAAACCAGTGTGCTTTGGCAAGGGTTACTGGCAGTCTATTTACCAGAGTATAAGACGTTGAGAGGTATTCTCTTGTCATGACACACACCACTTTGTATGCACCTTATATTATAAAGGAGTTAGCATCGTGCCCAAATGTATTTCGGATGATGCGAAATAGGCACGATTGTGTATGTATGGCAATTCCGGTGCACAGACCCACACGCTTGCAATCATTGTTCTCTGTTGGATGGTTCGGATTATATCTTCCACGGAAATTGATTGGTTTTATTAGTTCCAATCTGGAACCGGCGTGTTTGTTGAGATTTAGGCCGCTTTTTGACCTTGAGTTTTTTCATGAACCAGAGCAGATCCGAGCAGACTATAGACGTTTAATGCAGGCGGTTAAAATAGTGCCAATTGCCAGTCCTTTTCTTAGATGCAGTGCAACTGATATTTTGTTTTGTACAATATCGATTCTGATATTGTCAAAAATTGACTTGTATTTTGTTACTCTTTTCCCATCATGCGTGATTGCATGCCCTGCCGGCACCAACAGCCCCGCGTCGATTAAAGCGTTGACCTTTCTGTATCCCGATGTTTGAGGAATGCCGCAGTTATTGATTATTTCCGAGGTTATCATTGCTTCCTCGTTTAGCGTGGTGAGTATCTTTTTTTTATCATCGTCTCCGAATGACTCCAGTATTATTTTCACTATTTCAGAACGTCCTATGTTGAGCCAGATTTCGTCATCAATGGGCTTTATTTCGCATACTGTTTTGAGGAACTGCATCTCAAGTCCATCTGCACCCGCGCCAAAGAACTCACGTAGCACAGCGTCGAGTTTTTTGAACTGTCCCAATGATTGAGCAAACGAGATGCCATATTTTTCAATTAGTCTTTCCTCAATTTTTTGTACTGTCCTGTCACCCAAGTTTTTCCTAATGACAGATTCCAATGATCCTGCCAATAACCTGTCAAGCCCTTCCATATGCTTGGTATTTGGTCGGGACATCGAGGGATGGCTTTTGACGACCTCGGTCACAGTAGCATATTCCAAACTCATCATGCAATTACTTTGGATTTACAATATATTTGAAAGTAGTTAGCGTCGTGCCCAGAGATATTTCGGATGATGCGAAATAGGCATGGGTTGATGTTTTTTGCAGTCGGCGTCAAATTTTTGAAATGGCTTCTTTTAGGCGCAGATATCGCACTTGGTCAATAAGCCCTGCTGAGAGGTATGAGTCCAATTTTGCAATGGACTCATCTGCAAGGAACCTAGCGATCTCAGAGTCATATTGATCAGACGACCCTGAATGTTTGGCAAATAGGATGGTTTTTTGAGAAGCCTGAACTCTTGTCTTCTGTATTAATTTGGCATACATGATCGCGAGAATCACGGCAGATACTATTATCATTGGGGCTCCGATAATGGAATAATCGACGCCCCATGTGGCCTTTATTTTTTTAGGCGAGTCGACCAATATCGCTGCCGGGTTTTCTGCAAATTCGACTCCCTGTCCTTCCCATCCATCAAACACATTTCCGAACACGCCGTCGGTTTTTACCCCAATCAACGCGAATGACCCCTTGTCATACCATCCGCTTCCGTAAGGCTCCCCAAGATCTGACAAGACGTCAACTTTGTGTTGTGTTTTTGAAAAAAACTCGATTTTGTGGAAACCAGTCATACTAACTGGTTCCGTTGCCATTTCGGCGGAGCCTTCTTTTATCAGATTGGCGTCGTTATTGTCAAGTGCCCAGCTTAGGAATGTCTGTCTTGTGCCGTCGGATGTTTGTATCGCCTCTGGAAAGACCACCCTGATATCAGTACCTGCATCAAACCAACCATCCCCAGTTGGGGATTTCGGGTCGAATTCATAGTCTGAAATGCCAGTGAGTACTAATGGGAATTGAACGACGGCGTAAAACATTACAGAGTGTGGTGTGTCCATTGGAATTTTTATGCTAAAATTCCCTTGCGAGCGTCTTTCAACTAGCACGATATCACCGCCATCAATCGAGTAACCAACAAGGTTGTATCTGCTAAAATCATCCCTTGCCCATGAATATTCTTGTGATAGCAAATAAGGTGTTCCGGAATCGAGTTCCAGCTGGTATGATTCCGTAAGACCATCGGAATATCTTACAGTGAGATTATTTTTTGTAAGAGAGAATGCGTCCTGATTTGCCAAAATCAGCCCCGTTACCAAAAAAACTATCATCAGCTTCATTTAATCACCAGTGAGTCGAGTTTTTCGTATTTTGAGCGGATCCTTGTCGTTATCTGTTCTAGTTTATTGTTTAGATCTAATGTAATGTTCTCAAACTTGCCCCTTTGGATCAGCCCTGCATCAAAGTCTGAATTTACTTTTTTTAATGTTGATTCGATTGCGGTTCTGACTGTTTTTAATAGAAAATATTCATCAGGGATCGGCCATAGAGCCCTGGGCAGTTCAAAAACATCACCTACATTATCAACTCTGTCCCCCCGAAAGCTATCGATGTTTTGAACTTTTTGAAACCTATACCCGGTCAGAATGTACCTAACGTCTTTTACTGAATATCGGAGCTTCTCCACAATTCCGCACTTGAGAAGTGTTTTTTCAATCGTGATACGGATATTGTCCTGTTGCGCCTTTTCAGTTGTGTTGAAAATGGTCTGGGCAATCTCCGAGATCCTGACCGGCTCCATCTTTTTTACAACAAGGTTGGCGATTGCATAGACGATTTGTTGGGTAAGGAGGTCTTTTGACGACTCTTCAAGATATTTGAAGCAGTTTATGTTTAGGTTTTTTATATTTATAATACGGTCTATCAAGTCTTGTTCGCCTAGAGGCATATCACAATATCAAGACTAACCACGCATAAACATTTACAAGAACCAGCGTGCAAGTTTTGACAAAACTACGAAAATAATACAAACAACTCGGCTGCATTACGAATATTTCAGTTAAGAGATAAATTCACCGGGATTCTTTGGCTTTTTGTGATTGAGAAGAGATTAGAAGAAATTGGAATAACACTTCCCGCCCCGCCCAAGCCGGCAGGATCTTATGTACCAGTTGTAACCACTAGAAATCTGGCGTTTGTCTCAGGACAGATCCCAATGCAGGACGGCAGGGTTGCAGTCACTGGCAAGGTTCCGACAGAGAGATCAATAGAAGACGCCCAAAAGGCGGCCAAGATTTGCGCAATCAATATTTTGGCACAGCTAAAGGCAAGCCTCGGAAGTCTCGACAGGATAACAAGAATTGTTCGAGTTTCAGGTTTTGTGAACTCGACTCCAGACTTTGCAGAACATCCAAAGATAATCAATGCGGCGTCAGATTTTTTCTTTGAGATTTTTGGAGAAAAGGCAAAACACTCCAGAATAGCAGTAGGTGTATTAGGTCTTCCTTTGGGTGCCACAGTAGAGATTGATGCAATAGTAGAGTTTACTTCTGACTGAGTCTCGCGTTGAGTTCTTTGATAAATGGCAGAATCTTGTCTTTTGGAATTACTGCGCCGCAGGCCTTGTCGTGTCCGCCGCCAGAACCGCCGAACTCTTGCGCAAGGGAATTAACCAATCTGCCGAGATGAATATTACAGGACTTGGAACCTCTGATAGACACTGCATAAATCCCATGATCAACACGCTCCTTGTATGCGACGCCGACATCCTTTCCAGAGAGCCCCAGAACAAAATTCACCGCGCCACTTGCACCTGCGTCGAGAATTTCCATGTATCCCAAGTTTTTCATTGTCTTGAGTGATTTTTTGACCTTGGCGATCATCCCTGCGAGTTTTTCGACTTGGATCTGTGCAAACTCGAACGAGTTTGGGATTTCGTGTGGGTATTTTGATTCGCTTAGCATTTCTACTAGGTAAAGCAGATAGTCTGGATCTTTTTGATGGCCTACTATGTTGTACGTCAGTACTGTGGCCGAGATCAGCGCAAATTGCCTATCGTAAATTTGTAAAAGTTTTGACGCCGTTGGCCTGTCCTCCATATAGTCGGTAATTGCACCACAGGCTGCAATAAACGAGGAGTGATCAGAGAGCTTTGATTTAAACGCATCATAAACCAGAACTGAAGTACACTCGTTTACGTCATGAATTAGTTTGACTTTGGCCTTTTGTAGTTTTTTGAGTATTTCTGGATCGATATCATGGTGATCGATGTACGTGATTGCTACCTTTTTTTTCCTAAGATCCGTGAGGATCTCGACAAACCTTTCTTGGTTATTTTTGCTCAGCCCAACGTCACATATGAAGAGTGTTTTGAGCTTGTCGTCTTTTGCCACCGCCTCGATTGCAGGCATCATTCCAGGATAATCAACTAGGACTGTATCGCCCCCAAAGGCCTCTTTGATAAGCGCGGCGGAGCTGATTCCGTCTGCGTCTTCCATGTGAGAAATGCAGATTAGTTTTTTTGCAGGTTTTGTTGTTTTTGATTTTTTTGCACCAGTCACACTCGGCCTCGATTGCGACCTAATTTAAACAAAATTATTGGTTTTTTGAGCTGTGCGATGTAACCAAGATTTGTTTTCTGTCCTCGTCTGACAGTGACAAGTAAACGTCGTAAAACGTAGTGCCTTGGAGCTGCGTTTTTTTGTCGATCTCTGCTAGTTTTTGGAGAGCTTGTGGCGAGGCGCCAAGTATCATGACATCTATCTGCCTTATGAATTCGCGTTCTGCCGGAGTCATAATTTTTAATCAAAAACAAGTCTATAGTAACGAGCTTTGTCAGATTAGACCAAATGCTAAATTTAATGGAAAACTTAATAGTCAAATTTTGAGCACAAATACAGAATTGGAGACAAAAAACATAGGGCTTCGCGATATCGAGGTTGCAGATACAAAGATCTCCGACATAGATGGCGAGCGCGGCAAGCTCATTTACCGCGGATATGACATTTTAGACCTAACAAAAAACTCCACCTTTGAGGAGACGGCTTATTTGCTCCTAAACGATGATCTTCCTACACGTGCAGAGCTTGAGGATTTCAAGCAACGTCTAATCGACGCCCGCGACATGCCAAGACAGATGCAGTCAAACATGAGAAACTGGAAGAAAAACGCAGACCCCATGGTCATGATGCAGGCATTTGTCGTGGCTCTTTCTGGATACTATGATGACAAAGGATCAACTGAGGAAGAAATTAACTACCAGAGTGCAATCAGCCTGATTTCCAAAACGCCTACAATAGTGGCAAGTTGGGAGCGGATAAGAACTGGAAAGGACATTGTAGACCCAGATCCGAGACTGAGCCATGCTGCCAACTTTCTCAACATGCTTGTAGGCGAGAGGCCCGATGCCGAAACCGAGAGAATATTTGATATTTGCCTGATTTTGCATGCTGACCACACCTTTAACGCATCGACTTTTGCTGCAAGAGAGGTTGCCTCAACTGGGGCCCACATGTATTCCGCCGTTAGCGCTGCGATCGGCGCACTGTCTGGGCCGCTGCACGGTGGTGCAAACCACGAAGTGATGAAGATGCTTTTGGAGATTAAAGCAGCCGACAATGCAGAGACATGGGTCAAAGAAAGACTCGCAAGAGGAGAAAAAATAATGGGGATGGGGCATGCAGTGTACAAAACTTATGATCCGCGTGCTCAGGTGCTAAAAGAATTATCTAAAAGACTCGCAAAAAAGACTGGCCAGCCTTGGTTTGACATTACAGAGAGGGTCGAAGAAACCACCATACGAGAGATGAAAAAACAAAAAGGGATCGACATTTACCCAAACGTCGATCTTTACTCCGCATCACTGTACTACATGCTAAAGATTCCACCGGATCTAAACACGCCAATTTTTGCAATATCTCGCGTTGCAGGATGGACGGCGCATGTGATCGAGGAAAAATTTGCACGAGCTGCACCAAAGCCGGTGTTGTACAGGCCAAAGGCAAAATATGTCGGAAAGTACTGCGGCCCGCAAGGGTGCGAGTACAAACCAATAGATCTGAGGCAATAACCATTTATTTTGATATTCCAAAACTCCGGCATGGTTTGGATAAAGTGGGATGATTACGGCAAGAAGTCAAAACCAAGAGAGCAAAAAAAGAAAAAAACAAGACCGAAAATCGAGCCACCTGTGAAAGTAATTCCGGGAAAGCATAAAGTAGAGTTCAAAAAAGCAAGCGATCTTGACTAGTTTCTAGAGTGTAGCCACTGTTTTGCTCGGTTAGACACATCGTGCTTGTACAACACTTGAAAGACCATCTCGTAAAACGAGATTCCCTTTTTTTGTGCCTGCGCATCAAGCCATTTGATGCCTTCTGCTAACTCAGGATCAGAATCTGAGAACTGGACCAGCTCGTCGACCATCCTCGTAAAGAAGACAAAGGACTTTTGCATTAGTGGTATGTTTTATGTTTGATTATTCAGACCTGAATTCAAATTATATAGACAAACGAGGCTCTTTTGATTGACAATGGAACACGTTCTGTATTCAGATGGAAATGCAAAAAGGATCTGCTGGACAATCAAAACTGACAGCACCAAAGTAGATCAGTTTAGAGAACACGCGGATATTTTTCTAGACAAGGTCACAGATCTGCAGTCAAAATACATTGCATTGCACGTTGGATTGTTCTGGTCAATTGGAGTCTTTATTATCAAAAACGACGACATCGTAAGAATAATGCTGGATTCTGACGAGATGATCACTCACCTATCCACAGATATCACATCGAAAGATAGTTTTGCTGAGAACAGAAAACGATTCATAAATCAACTTGTAGAACAGAGAAATTTGAAGCTAAAATACGAAAAGATAGATCATGAGAGCAACATCTCATCAAAGATGCTATTGTTTTAGGATCAATCCTATATCAAGCAGATTGGTGTGTGTAGCCCCAGTCATTACAAGCCCGCCATATTTTTTGAAAAACGCGTGTGAGTCGTTGTTGTTCAGGTAACTATTAATTTCGATTTTTTTTGACGGCAGCCAGAAAATCGCACCGGCGTGTTTTGTGTTCCCATCTATTCCGTCAGTTCCGATGGATGCCACCACAGCGCCAGGTTCTAATCTCTTTAAAATCCGCAACACCAGTTCTTGGTTTCTTCCGCCTTTACCGCCGCCAGTGACTTTGACGGTGATTTCGCCGCCAAAGACAAGACATGTTTTTTGTCCGTTTGGAAAACTATGCAGAATTTTTGCAGCTGCAGAGTTTACATCACCAGACAACCGATGTAGTGTTTTTGTTCTATAGCCAAGATTTCTTGCCTTTTTTGCCGCTGCGATCACACAGTCTTCGTTTGATGCAATTAGAACGTTTTTTATTTTTGGTGTCTTTGGAGTCTCAGGTATTTTTCCCTGTGCACCCAATTTGAAACGTGTAAGAATCTTTTTTTGGATGTGGCCTTTCAGGTGGTACTTTTCAACGATCTTCAGGCAGTCAGAAAAGGTCGTTTTGTCACAATAGGTAAGACCCGACGCAATTGATGACAGATCATCGCCTACAACATCAGACATAACATACGAGACTGCCCGGCAGCCGAGGTTTTCTAGTATTTTACCCCCCTTGACTGAGGACAGGTGCTTTCTGAGCGTGTTAATTTCCTTAATCGATGCGCCGCAGTTTAGTAGTTTTTGTGTCAAGGCTTGTTTTTCCTTAAGCGTTATGCCGTCTGGCAGACAGACAAGCGACGAGGCCCCACCAGAGACAAGAAATATGACAAGATCATTTTTCTTGGTGGTTTTTAATAGATGAATTATTGATTTTGCTGCAGTGACTCCCGCGTTGTTTGGAATAGGGTGCGATGCGCGAATTATTTTAAACTTCTTATCGGCAAAGGTCGACATATGAGTTTGCGGGACAACGATGATCCCTCCGTCTGAGCTTATTTTGGTGTGGACAAATTTTGCCATGGCATCTGCTGCCTTACCAACAGCAACGATGTAGGTTTTATCATATTTTGAAAGATGGATCTTTTTTGGCGCAAGCAACGCATTGCGTTTTATGAATTTGGCAAGAAATCTTTCCGGTCTTGCAGCTTCCAGTCCAGCTTCCAGACAATCAAGGGCATCCTTTGTCTTTTTATTGAGTAGGTTGCACTTATTTTGAATCAACGACACACTATGATTGTTATTTATTGCTTAATAATTTACGAGCTCTAGCAACTGAAAGAGTTATTGTCTAGATATTTTGTGATATATTGTAATTCAAGTTGAGCAACAAAAAGACAGCGGTTAGAAAGAAAATTTGCTGGGCAAATGAGAAAAGTCTTGAGAATTCTGATATCGTCATAGTTGGAATACCAGACGAGGTTGGCTCCCATGCCAGAAGGAGGGGCGCATCCAAGGCACCAGACGCGATACGAACGGTCTCAAACCAGTTGGATGTCTACACCCACAAAAATACCAGGTCGCTTGCACTTCCAATCAACGGCATGTTTGGGAAGCGCGTTTATGATTATGGCAATATTCAGAAAAAACAGATCCCCCAAGTCTTTGACAAAATATCTCGCCTCTCAAAGATCCCAATAGCAATAGGTGGTGATCATTCCAACACCGCCATTATCATAAAGACTATTGGAAAAAAGCATGGGCCTGTCTCGCTTGTGTACTTTGATGCCCACCCAGATCTAATCGGCAGTAGAGGAAAGTACTATGGCTCAGTTGTTTTTGATTCCTTACCATACATCGACGTAAAATCGAGCGTACTCGTAGGCATTCGTAGCCCCGAACAAGAAGAAATAGACACCATAAAGTCATACGGCATTCGTGTCATTACACCTTTGGATCTAGTTGAAAGAGGCGCAAAACGAATCACAGAAACGCTTCTTTCCACCATGAAAAAAGACACCTACGTTTCGTTTGACATGGACTGTCTCGATCCTGCACATGCACCAGGAGTTTCGGTTCCCGTTCCGTTTGGGCTTCAGAGCCAGGATACCATATACATGATTAGAAAAATTGTACAAAAAGGGATCGTCGGAATGGACATCATGGAAGTCGCCCCTGCACACGATCTAAAAGATGTCACGTCACATCTTGCGTCGAGACTTGTTGGTGAAGTCATTTCTGCGTGTAAAGTATAAGTATGCTATAAGAATAGCACAAAATATGCACACTGTAAGAATCCCAAAGATTATTCATTTTGGTGAAAACGCCCTTTCTGAAGCTGAATACCCAAAAAATGCACTCGTCATAACCACGGCGCCGCCACCAATATCAACAAAGTGGCTGGGCAAGATGGGCATCAAGGACTACATGCTGTATGACAAGGTAGAGCCAGAACCATCAATTGAAACTGTCAATACAGTCATTTCAGAGTTCAAGTCAAAAAATCCCTCATGTGTCATTGGACTGGGTGGTGGAAGCTCTCTAGATGTTGCAAAATATTCCGCAGCAGAAATGAAGCTTGAAAAAATTCTCATCCCAACTACGTTTGGGACAGGGGCGGAGATGACCACATACTGTGTCTTAAAGTTCGACGGAAAAAAGAAGCTCTTGCGCGAAGACCGGTTCCTGGCAGACAGGGCAATAGTTGACGCCTACTTTATGGATGGAACCCCAGAACAAATAGTCAAGAACTCTGTCTGCGACGCATGTGCGCAGGCAACAGAAGGGTATGACAGCAAACTCGGAAACGAGTTCACAAGGACGATGTGCAAGCAGGCCTTTGAGGTATTGTATGACGCAATAATGAATGACAAGCCAGAGAACTATCCATATGGCTCGATGCTTTCTGGGATAGGTTTTGGCAACTGCTCAACAACACTTGGACATGCGCTTTCCTATGTTTTCTCAAATGAGGGAGTGCCGCACGGATACTCACTTTCATCATGCACTACGGTGGCCCACAAGTTCAACAAGTCGATTTTTTACGAGCAGTTTAAAGAAATCGTTGAGAAGCTAAAGTTCGACAGATTGACACTCAAAGCCCCCCTTGATCAGGCAGCTGATCTAGTCATGACAGATAGAGGCCACCTAGACCCAAACCCACTTCCTGTCACAAAACAAGACGTAATTCAGTGTCTAAGAGACATAATAGATGGAAAACTCTGACTCTTCTTTTGTCTGATTCACTTGCCAACTAATTTCGTCTTATTTTATTATGCTTAAATACGACAAGGATCAGATCACATAAAAGATGCTAAAGTTTGGAATTCAAAACGGTTTGAATGTGGCCCGAGCTGGATTTTCTGAAGATCAAATTCTTACTGCCTGCCTCCTGGCAGACAGGGTCGGCTATGACTCGATTTGGTACATGGACCATTCTAATGTCCCGCAATGGTCAAAGGCAACGGTTTTGGATCCTTGGGTCATGCTTTCAGCAATTGCGGCCACTACACAACACGTCGAGCTCGGAACGTGTGTGACAGATGCTATCAGGCGGCACCCCTCAAACATAGCTCTTGCCGCAATCACATTAGACAGGGTTTCAAAGGGAAGGGGCACATTAGGTATAGGGGCAGGCGAGGCCCAGAACCTAAAAGAGTTCAACATCCCATTTGACAATCCAGTTTCAAAGTGGGAAGAGCAACTACAAGTAATCAAGCTATTGTACCAGTCTTCACCTGACCACCGTGTTAGTTTTAACGGAAAGTACTACCAGCTGACAGAGGCCTGCCTTCAGGCAAAGCCCATTAGAAAACCACACCCGCCCATCTATATGGCGGCAGGGGGACAACGCACCCTCCAGATGACTGGCAAGTACGGAGACGGGTGGCTCCCAATTGGGTATACACCTGAGCTGTTTGAAGATCATGCAAAGACAATCAAATGGTCAATGAAAGAAAACGGCAGAACAGAAGAAGAGCAAAAAAACTTCCAGTATGCCCTTGACATTGACGTGTATTTTTCTGAAGACGCTGAAGAGTCGTGGGCAAAAATGAAGGAAGCTGTAAAGGTATCATTGTTCAAGCCAGAGGTGCTAAGGGTTCATGGAATAAAGCAGATAGAAGGGTTTGACTTTAAGAAATATTTCACGGAATACTCCATGTCAAACCAAGACTGGATTGTAAAGATGAGAGAGGGCGCGACGACAATTCCAGACTCTGTTGCACGCTCCTCGGTGGCAGTGGGAACGCCAGACGACGTGATCCCGGTTTTTGAGAGATTTGCAAGAGCTGGTGTAAACCATTTTGTGATCAGATTCTGGGGTTCAAACTATTTTGGCTCTATTGACAAGTTTGCCTCAAAGGTCATGCCACACTTGAAAGAAAAGAAATAGCTATTTGATCTCCTTCAAACTCAGATGATCACAATAGAAGAAGCTGAAGCCTACGCAAGGTCAAAAAACGCAGATATTGCGTTTTGTAATGGCGTGTTGTTCCGACTAAAGTCCATAGGAGTAACAGATGAGGCCGTGTTGTGTGTGGCTTTTTTATGCAATGTCAGCTCTAGTTTTGATGAGATCCATGCAAGGTTTGGCAGGGAAATAGCAGTCCTGGTGGCATCACTGAGCATAGACAAAAGCCTGCCAAGGCAGCTCCAAGACACACAGTACATAAAACAACTACAAGAGGCGCCATGGGAGGCAACTCTGATAAAGTTGTGCGAGGTATCTGCCAACCTCAAGGTCATCAAGGAATCCAGCATATCAAAAACAAAACGCAGCAAGCTGCTAAAACAAAACATTCACTATCTTAACGTCTTAAAAAACAAAATTGTTGAAAACAAACCAAAGACTCCCGGCATAGAAAGACTGCTAGAGGGAGTAAATGAAACGTTAACGTATTTTGGGCAAAGACCAATCAAGTTTTGAGTGGCTGCCCTTGGCGTTATTGTTTTTTTAAACGGTTGGACGTGTTAAAGTCATCGTTTGCTTTGAGCAGCTGATCCCTTGGAGTTGCCGCCTTTTCATAAAACGCCTTTCTGGCCTCTTGCTTGGTTCCACCACTATCCAGCACTGCCTGTAGTGCCGCAAGTCCTTCTTTTGTTTTTGTCTCGGTGAAATTAAATTGGGCCCAGTAAATGTCTTGTACGGTTACGTCCATTTGTGAAACAAAAGACACAAATGCATTTCTTGGATTAAATGGATCAAACTGGACTAAGAAGGCACCCAGATCAGCTAAGAGGTTTTGGTTTGCAATCTCTCGTTGTTGTTCTATGAATTTTTGTTTCTCATTCATTTCCTGTAGTTTTTTTAATCTCTCAGATTCTTGCTGTTTGTTTTGCTCAATGTTTTGGAGAATTTTCAGTGCTAGTGGGTCATCACGCATCTTGTCGGCAGTCACTATCTTAAAGGTCGCACCCAGTTGACGGTTCTCATTCTGCGCAGGTTTTTCGTTTACAAAAAACGAAGTGTTTGTATGCCCATCAACATAGCCGTCCTTTTGTGCCTTGACGTTTACACTAAACGTGCCAGACAGCGGCGCAGATGATAATTCATACGAAAACGCCCCCTTAGAGTCAGAGGTGGTTTCTATTGTGCCTGACCATGTCGTGATAAAAAGGCGGGCATTTTGTACCGGGTTTTGGCCCTCATCTCTAACCAGTCCAGATATTACATAGGCGTCATTTTGCTCTAACTTTACGGTAACAAGCAGTTTTTCAGGAGATTGTGCACTTGCGGTACCAAGGACACAGCCGATTGCAACCAACATTATGAGAAAAACTTTCACTTTTGTCGGTTTTGCTTTTGTACCTTAAGTTGGAATATCGATTTTTTCCTATTTTGTTGTTTAAAAAATGGAGCTTGATGCTCAGACAAAAATTTTTGAAAAATGCAGCCTTTCATAGACGATTTAGCGTCATTTTGGACAGCGATTGCCATTAATTTCAGCTAGTTAGACGTTTTAACAAAAATCTTGTAATCTAGGCAGACACATTCAAAAAGGCAGACTTGGGACTCGAATTTTTTTGCGGTCTCAAGTTAAATTTTGACAGAATGCCAGCCTAGTGATGAAAGGAGACGTTTTGCTTCAGAACATACAGGTGCGGGGTTTTGTTCCTGCCACCGCAGGCAAAAATGTCATGGATGGAAAAAAGAAGATCCGCGATGTGGTCGAGACCAAGCTTGGAAAGAACATCGACAACGTAAGAAAGCGATGTACAGGCAAGCCTCTTTCCATAAACGTCACATTCTATTTGCAGGGGGATTCGGCCCACGCAAAAAAAGACCTAGATGGGCTATCAAACGTACTGCTTGCCGTATTGTCAAAGGAGATGGGTGCAAAAAAGGAGGCCGGGCTAGGCATCATAGGCGATGATTCGTCGATCTATAGATACGTGTTTGAGAAAACGATCGTCGACTCTGCGGAAAAGGAAGGTCTTTCTTTTTCGATCTACGAATGGTCGGAGATCTGAAACGGCAAAAAAATGGCATCTAAGGCTTAAGGCCAAAAACGGCAAGTATAATGGCGACAGCCCCAAACGCCTAGTTTTGAATAGGTTTGCAAATAATTATCTGATGTGGTGATTGATCGGCACATATTTTGTAGAAAAAATTAAACTAGCCTCAGCTAAGAGTTGAAAAATAAATAGAAATCAGAATTACTTCTGATTAACCGACTGTTACTGTGCCTTTCATCCATGGATGGACTATGCACATGTATTCGTATGTTCCTGCAGCATCAAACTTGTGTTGGAATGACTTGCCTGCGCTGACAAGACTGGAGTCAAAGGAGCCATTTACATCGGTCACGGTGTGTGCTGCCGAATCGACGTTTTTCCACATTACCGTTCCACCCACAGAGATCTTGACATTATTTGGAACATAGCATTGATCGCCACATTCGGTGTTTGTTGCAGTTCCTTTTGCCATATCCACGGTTACGCTGTCAGATGTTCCCGTGGTTCCTGCTGATTCTTTCTTTTCAGCCATCTTTGCTTTCATTTCTGCTTTCATTGCGTCTTTTTTGGCCTTTGCATCTGCTTTCATTGCGTCCTTCTTTGCTTTCATTTCTGCTTTCATTGCGTCCTTCTTTGCTTTCATTTCTGCTTTCATTGCGTCCTTCT
>CAZITM010000018.1:0-5216 GCA_964542205.1 uncultured Candidatus Nitrosotenuis sp. | reverse complement strand
TTGCTTTCATTTCTGCTTTCATTGCGTCTTTTTTGGCCTTTGCATCGTCCTTCGCTAGTTCTGCTGCAAAAGCAGATTCGGTTGAGGTGACAATCATGCTTGTCAACAGTGCAAATGCTGCAATACTTGCAAGTAATTTGATATTCATTATTAATCACCAAGTTCGGCTGTAGATATATTAAGATTGTTCATAATGTCTTCACAAATATTTCCAAAAGTGGAAAAAAAGTTTATGGTGTTGCGGAAGAGGAAGGCAATAGTGGGATTACTGTAAACACAAGCTCTTTCGATACGGTTTTGAAATTTTCACCAGCTGCGGTTACGTTTAATACATAATTGCCAGTTCTCGCATTATCTGGAATTACTATGCTGTCTTCATAGTAGCCAAATTTCTGTGTGACGCCTTCAGAAACTTTGATTACAGATCCCAGAGGATCAAGCATCTTGGCATGAATCTTTATTTTTTCCAGATAGCCTGAGGAAGCATGGAAGTCCGATGTTGGATTCAATGCTGGATCGAATGTTCTGACTACAAATTCGTATTGGCTTTTCCATTCGACACGGTTGTAGTGTTCTACTAGCAACAAAATGTCTTTCTTATCGACAAGCTCTGCCTGTTTGATTGTTTTTTCTGGCATAAGCAATGCGTGCATATCTAACTTGTGCGAATAATTGTCTTTGCTGGCTTTGCCACTTAGTTGATATATCAAACCTCCTTCGTTTGATGACACCAACTTGCCTTTTCCACTTATTGTGATGCCATCATTTGTTACAGCATCAATTGTGAAGAATTTGTTACCTTTCGAATATGTCATGTCATATTTCTTTATGGTGTGGATTTCGTTGCCCAGTAGGAGTTGCCCGCTTTGAAATGTGATTTTATCGTCATCCTTGTTTAATGCCAATTCAATCATAGCATCTTGCACCATGTTTCCTATTATCCCGTATCCATTTCCAATAAAAACATGGGGAACGGGCGCCGAATAGGATTGGGTCGGAATTATAACAAAGAGACTTGCGATAAAAACATAAAATACCAAAACTGCATTCATCGGATCTAATTTCCCTCCGCAGATAATAACATTTAGGTGTGGTCTTGATTTTTTATTATGATTTTCATCTGATTAATATCAAGCCTCAAAAATCATATTCAGTGATTTGAAGCCGGGCACAAAAACCACATACATTGCAGCCGCAGTTGGGGTCATAGTCGTGGCACTGTCTGTGTTTTTCATATATTCCGCCGACCAGGCAAGGCTCAGAGGCTTTAATTTTGGAAGTGAATTGCAGACAATCCAGGACGAGTTAAAACAGGTCCAGACCGAGTTTTACTCTAAAAAGACGATGCTTGACGAAAAAACCATCTCAAAAGACGAGTTTTTGGCCTTTTCTGAGAACCACTTCCAGAAAATGCGACATTTACTTTTACGATATGATGATTTGCTGCCGCCTGACTCGTTTTCAAGCTCAGTTAAGCTTTTCAAGTCATCCACGCAAAAACAGATTGAAAGCGACGAATTACTAATAGAATGGGTGAGGACAAATGACACTGCAAGCAAGGTTCGCTCGGATCTTTTGCTCCAAGAATCATTTGAAGACGAGATGGCCGCCCTTGCGTCATTTACCAAGGCAAAAAATAGCGCAGGCTAGAGAAGGCCCTTCTGCGACAATAGCTCTAGTGTAGGCGATAACGTCTCCAGTACAAGCTTTTTGTCCAAAGGCACGTTTTGTGAGAACTTGATGGGAAACGTCAGACTAAGCATGTCACGGTCGGTGTGGGATATGTTAATTGCGTGCTGCATCTGGTTTTCCATCAAGAACTCTTTCCACGCCTCTATTCTTGCTTCTGCGTCAGACAGATGACTCTGCAGGTACAAAATGTCCATGTCTTCTTTTGTGTCAAATATCCCGAATTTTACCATCGGCACGGTAAGAAACCCGCCCGGGATAGGATCATGGTTTTTGTGCATCTTCTCGATAATTTCGTCTGCTTTGTCCTCAGGTGAGAGGCTACCATAGTCAGGAACAAAGTATCCTGCGATGTTGTGGTTTTTGTCAAAAATTCTAAAAAAGTCCTCGTCTTGTTCAAGCTTCCACATGTACTAGATTTTTCACCAAATATTATAAACCATGGAGCCACAGCTAAAACAAAATGGCAATCACAAAGCACACCAGAGATTTTCTAGAGGGCCTGATCGACTATTATATCAACGAGGCCCAGTCCTACCGCCAGATTGCCGAATCATACTCTCCGGAGATAGCTGCAGTCGACGATGCGGCGTTTGGCATAATAGCAGGCTGTGTGTATTCGGCGTTTTTGAGGGCATATGAGAACGAAAACAGGAGCGTCGAGCTTGATGACATACAGGAGTTCAATACCATGTTAAAGGAAAAGGCATCACTCATAAAAAAGGCAGTAATGGGCGCCTAGCTTTTTGCCAGAATGAGTTAAATTTGCATCAGGCAGGATCTTTGTATTGTCGGAAATTACGCGCTACCGAGTGCAGCAGATACTAGACAACGGCCAGATAGTCCAGCTGTCCCTGGCAGAAGACGTGCAGACAGAGCCGCTTTCACAAAAACAGCTCATCATGGATTCGGTTGCAAAAAAGCTTGACCCAGAGATGCGGGAACAGGTGCAGCCGTTATTGGAGGCCATCTTGCAGGCCCAGCCTACAATCAAGATAAAGAGCTACGACCAGACCACCATTTCTATCGCAATGCCAAGGGCACGATATGACAGGATGGGAAGGCCCCAGGTAGGCGAGATCCTAGAGGTTAATATTTCAAGAAAGTAATTTTTCGATTTCTTTGATTTGTCGTAAAGGCAAAGAGCATGTAAAGTTCCTGCATACAAAT
The DNA here is from genome assembly GCA_964542205.1 of uncultured Candidatus Nitrosotenuis sp. GTDB lineage: Archaea > Thermoproteota > Nitrososphaeria > Nitrososphaerales > Nitrosopumilaceae > Nitrosotenuis. Next base: position 2,357 of record CAZITM010000018.1, on the reverse strand, counting down.
ACCGATGTATCGTCTGCTGGAAATTCTTTTCCAGCAAAAAATGGATATTTTGCAAGATCCTTTAGTTTGGATTCATCTGGCACCATTACTAGAATTGCATCGGGTAGGAATTTTTTTTCCAGATAGTCACACACATCTCGGTTCTTTTGGCCAAGCACCGTTATCTCAACAGGGCCTTGTAGATATAGATAGATGGCATTTAGGAGATAGCCAAACCCAAATGGGTTTTCTGCGGCAGCTATTGCAAACGACTCCATTGTTTTTGTGGCGATTTCCAAAAACCGATTTTGTTGCGTCAGATGATACAGTTTTAGCAGGCAGCTTGCTGCAACCGAGTTCCCAGACGGCATCGACAGGTCGTAGTTGCTTTTCGGCCTGATTATGAGCCTCTCATGGTTGTCAGCCGTAAAGTAAAAGCTGTTGTTTTTTTCATCCCAGAAATGATCGATTAGGTGATTTGCGAGGTTTGCAGCAAGCTCCAAGTGTCTGGGTTCTGCAGTGATCTCAAAGACATCCACTAGTGCGTTGATAAAGTAAGCATAATCTTCAAGATACGCCTGCAGTTTTGCCTTGCCATTTTTGTATGTGCGCATCAGATTCGTGCCAGTAACAAGATTTTTTTCTATGAATGTGACACATTTTTCTGCCGCATCCAGGTATGATTTTTCTCCACTTACCCGGTACCCCTTGGTAAACGCAGAGATCATAAGGCCATTCCAGGACGTGAGAATTTTGTCATCAAGCCCAGGCCTTACCCTTTTTGCGCGGGCGTCGAGCAGTTTTTGCGAGCCCTCCGAGACTATTTTGCGCACCAGATCCTCTGCTATGCCAAAATGAAACGCAACTGTAGAAGTGGAGATGTTGTTGTTCAGAATGTTGTGGCCTTCAAAGTTTCCGCCGTCGGTTACATCAAAGTATAGGCAAAAAACGTCAGCGTCTTTTCCAAGTATTTGTGCAATCTCTTTTTTTTTCCACACATAGAACTTGCCTTCCTCTCCCTCAGAGTCTGCATCAAGTGCAGAGTAAAACCCGCCTTCTGGCGAGGTCATCTCCCTTATGACAAATCCGAGTGTTTTTTTTATCACGGCAAGGTAGAATGGATCCTTTGTCATTTGATATGCCTCGGCATATACGGTTGGCAGCAGTGCGTTGTCGTATAGCATTTTTTCAAAGTGCGGCACAAGCCACCTTGCGTCGGTCGAATATCGGTGAAACCCTCCGCCTATCTGATCAAATATTCCTCCCTTTCCCATCCTGTCCAGGGTCTTGTACACAAACTCGGAGAACTTGGTAATCTTTGATGTCTTGGAGTATCGCAAAAGAAATGAAAGGTTTGCCGCATTTGGGAATTTCGGCGCGCTGCCAAAGCCGCCGTATGTGGTGTCTGCCATTTGGAAGAGGTTTATGGCTGCCTCGTCAAGTATCGATTTTTCAAGCTTTGCAGGGGTCGTAACGAATTCTGCCTGCTGCAGGTTTGCCATAAAGTTCTCCGCTGCTTTTTTGACATCGTCTGGTTTTTCCTTCCATGCCTGCGCAAGCTGTGCCAAAATGCTTCCAAAGCCAGGCCTTCCGTAGCTGTCAAGTATAGGAAAGTACGTTCCCACGTAGAATGGTTTTTGGTCTGGCGTCAAAAAGACGCTGAGCGGCCATCCCCCCTGCCCCGTGGCCATCTGACAGACTTTTTGGTATATATCGTCAAGGTCAGGTCTTTCCTCCCTGTCGACTTTTATGCTGACAAAATTCTCGTTCATGATTTTTGCAATCTCGTCGTTTTCAAAGGATTCGTGCTCCATCACATGGCACCAGTGACATGAGCTGTATCCGATGCTTAGAAAGATTGGTTTGTTTTCGTCTCTTGCCTTTTTTAGCGCCTCGTCGCCCCATGGATACCAGTCCACTGGGTTGTGCGCATGCTGTAGGAGATATGGACTGGATTCTTGGATCAGGTGATTTTCTGCCATGGATTTTTTGTCAATGCAAAGTATTTGTATTTTTGACTAGGGCCATCTTTTTTCTTCCAAATCATATATTCTGGCATTTATTTGCGCCAAAAGTCGCATCTTGGATTTTTGTGCCTTTTTGTTGTGGGAATAATCTTTTTTCTCAACCAGAGCCATCAATTCCTTTAGATCTGCAAGTCCGAGCATCTTAAGACCCTTCTTTGAGACCACTTCTAAAAGCTCAACTCGCCTGCGATCGTCTGCAGTTATATCTTCCACAAAATTAAATCAGAGTGCACAGGTTTAATTTTTGTGAAGGTGGTGTTTGTGGGTGACCGATATGCGTGCGATGCTTCTTGAGAAACTAGGCCCGATTGAGACAAATCCACTTAGACTAGCAGAGATTCCAAGGCACAA
>CAZITM010000017.1:0-24016 GCA_964542205.1 uncultured Candidatus Nitrosotenuis sp. | reverse complement strand
ATGGGCGCACTCATATCGGTAGGATATGCATTTGGTGTGACTGTAGTCATTCTAAAAGTAATGGACGCAGTTTGGCCAGGTGGAATCAGAGTCACTCCAAAGGAAGAAGAGATAGGACTCGATTTGGCCCAGCACGGCGAAAGAGCATACGTAAACGAATAAAAAATCCAACCCTTTCTTTTCCTTTTTGTTTTATTCAAGAAAATCCATTTAATGCCAGCTGTTGGTATGGTATCGTGTTAATCACACCAAAAGACCTTGCAAAGGAGCTCGGCAACCCAAACCTCGTAATAATCGACGCAAGATCCTACAAGGAGTACTCACAGGGGCACATACCTGGCGCCGTGAACTTGGATCTTTTTGCATACCACTGGTTTGACACGTCAAAAAAAGGCCTGGAAATCTTCAATGAACAATCTAGGACTATTCTGTCGTTTGTCGGAGTCACGTCGCAAAAAAAGGTGGTCTTTTATGACGATATCTCAGGCATGCTTGCAGCTCGCGGTGTCTGGCTTTTGATGTATTTTTCACACCAAAATGTCTTTTTGCTTGATGGCGGGATAAAAAAATGGCAGGCAGACGCACTGCCGCTTGAGACAAAGACAAACGGCTACAAGCCGGAAAAGTTTGACGGCAAGGAAAACCCAAACGTGTTGGCAGACTATGAACATGTCAGCAAAAATATTAACAGACTGGTTCTTATCGACGCAAGATCAAAAGAAGAGTTCGACGGAACTGTTATTCGCGGGGCGCGTCGTGGCCACATCCCTAGTGCCAAAAATATCGACTTTAACCTGAACATCTCGCAGGACGGTACACTAAAAGACACAAAATCGCTTGATGACCTTTACAAAATTCCAAAGGACGCCGAAATTGTGACCTACTGCCAGGGGGCATACCGGGCGGCAAACTCGTTTTTGGCCCTAAAGAAACTAGGATTTGAGAACGTCAAAGTCTATCTTGGGTCGTGGGGCGAGTGGTCCAACAGGACGGATCTTCCCGTGGAATGATTACTTTCTCTTCCAGATCAACTGGTTATACAATAATTCCGGCACGACTTGCCTAAATGGCTGCGCGCCGCCGTCATACCACTTGGTAAAGAACTCGTAGAGGTGAAGCCTCAAAGACTGGATGTAGACAATGAGTCCTTCTATCATCATGATTCCGAGGTTTCCGCCAACTATCATAGCTATGCCTCCGGGCGATGACCATCCGCCAAGCGACTGGAAAGAATTATTGACTGTCATAAGTAAAGCGGCATGGACAAGCAGCATGATCCCAAGTCGTGCATAGCTAATGGTATGCGCAAGACATTCCACTGTCTTTCCAAGGAGGACCTCCATTAGCACATTTGCAGCACTTCCTCCCTCTTCTGGGTGGTGCTTTGCATGCAAAATTCCGCCAACCATCATTGTGGCCATAGAGCCCAAGACGATGACTACTGCAATTCTTGTGACAATCCAGACCCTGGCCCAGTCGCCTAGGAAAACCGTGACCCATGGTACTACCTCATTATGTGCCCTTGAGTACATGTTCATTACATCATAGCTAGAGCCGATTGCGCACATCATGATTACTACGATGCCGCCATACAGGGTCAGGTTTGGAATCGCCTCCAAGTACATCATCTGGGTGTGGCCTTCTTTTTTGAGCCTCTTGATTTTGAGGATGAATGCCCAAACCAGGTGAATCACTCCAAGAAATATTGAGACCTTCAAAATCGTGATTACCTGCTCAAAGGTCAGCTCTGCTACACTGATCACGCCGACTAGCCACGAAACCGGCTTTAGGGGCCCTTCGAGTATCTTCTCAAACGGCGCGAGGTGATCTATGTGGAAACCAAACATCTCGCCGGCGCCGACTCCAGCAACCGCAGCAGATGCGCCAGAAATTGCAATGAGCATTCCCCACTTTGACATGATGCCCTGCCCTTTTACCTTAAAGAGAAGTCCTAAGCCCATCAGCAGCAAGCCATGGCCCAAATCTGCAAACATCACACCATAAAATATCGGCCACATCAGCGAAATCATCGGAGTCGGGTCAGCCTCGCCCCTTTTTGGGATTCCTTGGCTTTGGGTGATAACCTCAAACGTCCTGACCCATCTCTTGTTATCAAAAAGCGTTGGTCTGTTGCTGAGGATCTTTGGGTCTGTGATGTCTTCTGTTACTGACATCCATTGCTTTGTGACCTCCTTGAATTTTGCGTCCATGTTTTTTGGGATGTATCCCTGAATCACCGCAAATCTTTTTGTCCCGCCCGGCTTGCGAAGTGTCTCGAGCACTTCTTTTGCCAGAAATGCACTTTCATGCAGCGCCAGGATCTCTTGCCTTATTGCGAGTTTTGTCTTTGCTATCTCTTTTTCAAGTGATTCCTGTTTTTTTTTCAGCTCCGCAAGCTTCGTCTCAATCAAAGAATATGCCTGCATGGGTACCTGCGGCAGCCCCTGCGGGATAACAAAGGGGTTTGAGTTAAAGGCGCGAAATACCTTGAGCACCTTGTCAGAGTCGCTTGCAAGTGCAATTACAATTACTGCTATCTTGTCCTTGGATTCTAGCTCGTACTTGTAGAGAGTCGAGCCCTCCAGGGAGCGGCTCATCTCGGCAAACTCCGAGGAGTTTATCACAAAAAGATTAGTGTAGAAATATTTCATAAAGCCAAATCCTCCAATCTCGACGTTTAGCTTCTTTACGACATCGAGCGTTTCTTTTATCGTAGAGTACTCGTCTATTGCTTTCTGTGTTGTAGCCGAGTCTTCTAAGAGCTTTGCAGGGTGGTCGATGACGCCGGGCGTTTTTTTCTCCAAGTCAGAAACCATCGTCTCGATTTCATCAAGCTCGTAGTGTTTCTTTTTTATGACGGTTCCCTTGAAGAGAACTTCCATGATCCCAACCTGGAGCGGAATCTGCAAGCCCTTTATGACGTCGTCTATGGACTGATAAGTTTTCTGCGCGCGCAAAAGCAGGTCGTCTATTTCCGGAGTGACGACATCGTTTTCCGTCTCTATTTTGTGAAACCACTCAAATTCTGCAAGACGTGAAACTGCCTGCGGCGATTCTGATCTAGGCAAAATAATGCTACCGAGTTTTAGATCAGCTATTGCCAAGACAACTTAACGAATTTTAGGACGATTTTAAAATCTTTCCAAAGGTTAAAATTCATTAGGTGATTGGAGCCAGATCAATGGGTGTTGACTCGGCTCTTGAACGCACTGTCGAAAAAATTCTTCAAAACACAGAAGATCAGATCCTTTCGAGCCTAAAGGAAGCCCTAAAATCCTCTGAATCAACCATCTTGAACTCACAGGCCTCGCTAGAGCAGGAATACGACAAAATACTTTCCGAAGGCAAAAAGGAGGCGGAAAAGCTCGAAAAACAACTAGTCGGCAACGCTGATCTAGAGTCAAGAAACAAACAACTCCTCCTGGTGGAAGAATCAATAGAGAGGGTCTTTGCAAAGGCAATGAAAAAAATCCATGATGCAAACCGCGACAAAGACTATCCAAAACTAATCTCTGCGATGCTAAAGGAATCTATCGATGCCATTGGGACATCTGAAATTGTAATTCAAACAAACTCCAAGGACAAACCTGTCGTAGAGTCCCTACTTTCAAAATTCAAAGGCGCTATACTTTCGTCTGATCTGATAGACTGCCTCGGCGGGATCAGGGTTCAATCAAAGGACGGGACAATGACTTTTGATAATACCATCGATGCAAGACTTGAACGTCTGAAGCCTTTAATAAGGAAAGACATTGCATCAAAATTCGGAAGGTAGAAGACATGGTAGCAAAGGGAAGGATTGTTTGGGTTAGTGGTCCGGCAGTAAAGGCAGACGGAATGTCCGACGCCAAAATGTACGAGACTGTTTCCGTCGGCGACGCAAAACTGATCGGCGAAGTCATCCGCCTTACCGGTGATGTTGCATTTATCCAAGTTTACGAGTCTACTAGCGGCCTAAAACCGGGCGAGCCGGTTGTTGGAACAGGAAATCCGCTCAGCGTACTGCTAGGCCCTGGAATCATCGGGCAGATATACGATGGAATCCAGAGACCGCTAAAAGATCTGGCAGAAAAATCTGGCTCGTTTATCGGCAGGGGGATCACCACCACGCCAGTAGACATGACAAAGAAATACAAGTTCAAGCCTCTGGTAAAGACCGGAGATACCGTAGAGCCTGGCTCGATAATTGGGAGCGTGCAAGAAACAGACCTTATTGATCACAGCATAATGGTTCCACCGGATCATCCGGGTGGAAAAATCACAAAAATCGTCAGCGAAGGCGATTATGACCTAGAAACAGAGCTGGCAACCACCTCAGAATCAAAGACCCCCATCAAGATGTACCATTACTGGCCGGTAAGAAAGCCAAGACCGTACAAAAGTAGGTACGACCCAACAGTTCCGCTACTCACGGGCCAGCGTGTAATTGACACATTTTTCCCAATCGCAAAGGGAGGCACCGGGTCAATCCCAGGGGCTTTTGGCACGGGCAAAACAGTAACACTTCACCAAATCGCAAAATGGGCCGACTCCCAAGTAGTAGTGTATATCGGATGCGGCGAGCGAGGAAACGAGATGACCGAAGTGCTCGTTGAATTCCCACACCTCAAAGACCCGCGCACAGGCAAACCCCTCATGGACAGAACTGTCCTTGTGGCAAACACAAGCAACATGCCAGTGGCCGCAAGAGAGGCAAGTATCTACACCGGAGTCACAATTGCAGAATATTACAGAGACATGGGAAAAGACGTCGTCCTAGTGGCCGACTCTACCAGCAGGTGGGCAGAGGCACTAAGAGAAATGAGCGGAAGGCTAGAAGAAATGCCCGCAGAGGAAGGATACCCATCATACCTGGCATCAAGACTAGCAGAATTTTATGAAAGGGCAGGCCGCGTAAGGGCTCAGGGAAGCCCAGACCGCGACGGCTCTGTGACTCTTGTTGGTGCAGTATCGCCATCTGGCGGTGACTTTACAGAACCTGTCACCACACACACCATGAGGTTCATCAAAACCTTCTGGGCGCTGGATGCAAAACTTGCATATTCGCGACACTACCCGTCAATTAACTGGATGAACAGCTATTCCGGATACCTGTCAGATATCGCAAAATGGTGGAGCGAAAACGTCTCAAAGGAATGGTTCGAGTTCAGGCGCGAAGCATACGGAATCTTACAAAGAGAAGATACACTAAAAGAAATTGTCAGACTGCTAGGTCCCGAAGCGCTTCCAGACGAGGAAAAACTGATCTTGGAAGTAGCACGAATGATAAAAATCGGAATCCTCCAGCAAAACTCCTTTGATGAGGTCGACACCTACTGCAGCCCACAAAAACAATTCAAGCTATTGACACTGCTTGTTGATTTTTACAAGAAAGGACAGGCAGCACTAAAGGACGGTGCATCGCTTGCAGACATTAGGGCAATGCCTGTGATTGCGACTCTACTCAAGGCAAGAATGGAAGTTCCCGAAACTCAGCTAGCTAAACTCGATCAAATATCATCTACAATTGATGCAGAATTCAAAAAGATCAGCGGAGTGAAGGTCGCAGCTTGAGCACACAAGGCGGGGTACAATACAGTAAGATAGCTGAGATCAAAGGCCCGCTGGTAATAGTCGATGGCGTCGAAAGCGTCGCCTTTGACGAGCTTGTAGAAATCCAAACCACCGATGGACAAAAAAGACTCGGCAAAGTACTCGAAGTCGGCGGCAGTAAGGCGGTAGTCCAGGTCTTTGAGGGTACGACAGGCCTTTCCGTTTCCGGCACAAGCGCCAAGTTCGCAGGCAAAGTCATGGAGATGCCAGTATCGGAACAGGTGCTAGGAAGGGTATTTGACGGCCTCGGCAGGCCAATCGACGGACTGCCAGATCCAATCGCAGAAAAATTCCTTGACATAAACGGCGCACCAATGAACCCAGAGCAAAGAGAATACCCAAGAGACTTTATCCAGACAGGCGTTTCTGTAATTGACGGAATGCTGACACTCGTCAGAGGACAAAAACTTCCGATATTTTCCGGCTCTGGAATGTCGCACAACATTTTGGCAGCTCAGATAGCAAGACAGGCAGCAGTGGTAGGCACAAGCGACGAGTTTGCAGTGGTCTTTGCGGCAATCGGTGTGCAGTACTCCGAGGCGGAATATTTCAGACGAAGCCTTGAGGAATCTGGGGCACTTAAACGGAGCGTTCTGTTTTTGAATCTTGCAGACGATCCTGCAATCGAGAGAATAATCACACCAAGGGTGGCACTGACGGTGGCCGAATACTTGGCATATGACCTCGGCATGCACGTACTAGTAATTTTGACAGACATGACAAACTATGCGGAGGCACTCAGAGAGATCAGCGCTGCAAGAGAAGAGGTTCCAGGCAGAAAGGGATACCCGGGATATCTGTATACTGACCTTTCCACTATCTACGAGCGAGCAGGAAGGCTGCGCGACAAAAAAGGAAGCGTAACGCAGATGCCAATTCTTACAATGCCTTCAGACGACATCACACACCCTATACCAGACCTAACAGGATACATCACGGAAGGCCAAATCGTCCTCGGACGCGACCTCTTCAGACAAGGCATATATCCACCAGTAAACATTTTGATGAGCCTTTCTCGAATCATGAAGGACGGAATCGGAGAGGGCAGGACAAGAGCAGACCACCAAGAGATATCGAACCAGAACTATGACGCTTACTCCAGAGCACAAGAGGTGCGAGCACTTGCTGGAATCGTAGGCAAGGCAGGCCTTACCGGCGTTGACCTGAGGTATCTCGATGTAGGCGATTCGTTTGAAAAAGAATTCCTAACACAGGGAATAGATGAGAACCGCGCAATCGAAGAAACACTCTCGCTCCAGTGGAGAGTAGTATCGCTACTACCAAAAAACGAAATAACCAAAGTCAAAGACAAATTCGTCGACCAGTACTACAAGGAAAGATAATAAAATGTCGTTTGGACAAAACGTTGCAGCGACAAAAATTGAACTGCTCAAATACAAGCGATCGAGCCAAGTCGCCGTCATGGTTCAAAAAATTCTTGATGACAAAAGAAAGGTTCTGCTAAAAAACATTGAGGAAATGATCACAGAGGCCAACAAGGCGCGAGGCGGAATCTGGGAGCCACTCCAGGACGTCTACAAGTCAGTAAACGACGCATATCTGTCACTTGGAACGTCCACCGTTGATTCCGTAGCCCAATCCACGCCGGCAGTAATGGAAGTCGACACCAAGGTAAAACGAATAGTCGACGTATCGATACCTACACTCAACGTCACAGAAAAGGACACAAAGTCGATGCCTTACGGATTTGCAGACACAAATTCCTCAATCGACAGAGCTGCAAAACAGATCAAAGCACTTCTGCCAAAGATCTGCAAGGCAGCAGAGTATGAAAACTCGATCTTTGCTCTGGCAAAGGCACTTGAAAAAACACAAAAACTCCTAAACGCACTTGAAAACGTAATCATTCCGCAGTACCGACTGCGCATAAAATTCATCTTGGCAACGCTAGAAGAAAGGGAAAGAGAGGAATTCGCAAGATTAAAAAAAGTAAAGGCAGCCATGGAGAAGAAGAAGTAATGGCAAAATCAGACATCAAAAAATTGCTGGACGAGGCGACCAGATCTTTGCAAGCTGAATACGAATCTTATGCAAACTCGATCAAGTCGGAGCTACGATCGTTCAAAACAAAAACACTTGACAAAATTCAAAAAACTATACCATGATTTAAATAATGGAAATCTAGGAGCAAAATAGAAAATGAAATCTTTCACATTGTTGCTTTTGACCGTAGTCATATCATTTTCGGCAATGACTGGCATTGCATTTGCAGCAGAGGAGAGTACAACATCTGCAGACTCTGGCTCATTGAAAATTTTGGGCGCAGGTCTGGCATTTGGGCTCGCAGCATTTGGCGCAGGCATTGGACTTGGATATGTAGGATCTGCAGGTCTTGCGGTAATCAGTGAAAACCCAGCACTCCAGTCAAAGGTATTCATCTTCGTAGGTATGGTAGAATCAATCGCAATCTACGGAATAGTCATGATGTTCATTATCTTGGGGCAATAAACCCAAAAACAACTTTTGTTTTAATAATATCTTAGTTGATTTACGTCAAGAATCCTCGTACAGTATTTGCATTTGAGGACGCGGCCTGTCTTGTCTACTACTTCCATGACCGAATCGATGTCTTCTCGGCTGTTTGTTATGCAGTCGGGGTTTGAGCAGCGAAATATCTTTTCTATTTTGCTCGGAAGGGAGACGCGGCGCTTTTCAGTTAGCTTATAGTCTTTGATTATGTTTATTGTGGCAGTGGGTGAGATCATCGCGAGCTTGTTTGTGTCATAGTCCTGCAGGTATCTGTTTTCCACCTTGATGATGTCTTTTTTACTGTATTTTCCGCTTGGGACGTTGAGCGCAATGGTGATGACGTTTCCGTCCTTGCCGTCGATTCCCAGCGCTTCGAGCACCTTGAGGCCCTTTCCGCCCTCGATATGGTCAATAACCGTGCCGTCCTTTATGCGCCTTACGATGAGGTTTGATTCCTGCATCAGAATACTTTGTATAGTAACCGGTATATATCATTAAAAGCAATGAATGACTTTTACCAAAAAGACGTCATATCGGTGCGGGACTTTGACAAGGACAAGTTCGAAAAAATCTTTGCCGCAACTGACAAGATAATCAAAATGGATCCGAACCAAAGAAGGGAGCTGGGACGTGGAAAGACACTTGGATACCTATTCTTTGAGCCAAGCACCAGAACTAGACTCAGTTTTCAGTCGGCAATGGCACTGATTGGCGGAACCTCATTTGGGATTGCCGATGTATCGTCGTCTTCTACGAAAAAGGGTGAAAGCCTTGCCGACACCGTAAGAATGATGTCAATTTATTCCGATGCACTAGCACTGCGTCACCCACTTGATGGCTCTAGCAGATTTGCAGCAGAGGTCTCCGAAAAACCGGTACTAAACGCCGGAAGTGGAACAGAAGAGCACCCCACGCAAGCAATACAGGATCTCTACACCATCAAAAAGGAAAGGGGCAAGATAGACGGCCTAAAAATAGGGATAGTGGGCGATCTCAAATACGGCAGAACCGTTTACTCACTTTTGTACGCGCTATCGAACTATGACGTCGACATACGTCTGATATCTCCAGAAGCGTTGAAAATCAGAAGCGACTCTATTTACGAAATTCAAAAAAACATCTCTCTGAAGGAATCGACAAATCTCGATGAGTTCATTGACGAGCTTGACGTAGTCTATGTGACAAGAATCCAAAAGGAGAGGTTTCCAGACGAAGAAGAATACCAAAAGGTACGCGGCAGCTACAAAATCGGGCTTGACGTGATAAATAAAATGAAGGAAGACTCGATAATACTGCACCCGCTGCCAAGAATAGACGAAATATCTACGGATGTGGATAAAACAAAGCAGGCAAAATACTTCAAGCAGGCAGAATATGGAAAATTCACCAGGGCCGCACTCCTTGCCATGATCCTAAACGAAGGCGGCCTTTAGGTCCTAAACCTGCTTCCGGCTATTACAGAAGACGCCACGGCAACAATCAAGATCACAAACACAAGATGGCCAAACTCCGGCACTACAGTAATGACAAACTCTGTGCGGCTTCCTGTTCCGCGCAGATTGTCAAACAGTATTGAGGTGTGGCCTTTCTGAGACTCTGAGAAAGTATAGTCCACAAAGTCGCTACCTATCTGGGCATTTCCGGATTTTTTGTGAATCTCTTTTCCGTCTCGGAAGATCACAAAATCATACGATGTGTTGCGGAGAAGATCACCTGTCTTTGCGTCGCGAAAGGTAAAGATGAACCTGGTGTTTTTGTCAGGCTCGATAATCATCGGATCCCATGATAGGTCGACTTGAATGAGCCCGTCCCTTGTTATGGCAACAACTGGAAAGACCAACTCATTGTTTGGCTCCAAGGTAAACCGCATATTTTGCGGCTCGATACCGGAGTCTTTTTGTGCCTGTTTTAGATATCGAAGGGTGTCCTGGGAGAGAACAAAGTGCACGATTCTCCTGTCTTTATCAGTATAGTCGTCTATTGTTGTGGATGATTTGAACAGCTCTACTCCATTTAGCTTACCGACATAGCTTGGTGCAAAAAAGTCTTCAAAATCCTTGGGGAAATGAACTTCTTCATGAACCACGGGAACATGAGAGATGTTTTGTTCGCGCCAATCAAACGGCATCTCAAAGGCAATGGAGCTGGTGTCAGGATCATAATCAAAGCTGGTCACCACATCATAATATGACCTGACGCCAAAGTTTACTGGATTTCCATCCTTATCCTGCTCGTTGTAGGTGTGGTTTGTGGTAAGGGTGATGTCGGCAAAAAAAGAGCCCAGATCACCCAAGTTGGCGTTCTGTTCGTTGATAGATATGCGTTCAATTTCAAAATGGTATAGGCCACCAGTGCCAAAAACCTGGCCCACAAGCTCAATTGGAGATGATTTAGTCGTATACCATGCATCAAATTCCGGGTGTCGCTCTCCTCTGATGTGGGCCTTGACCTCATCAGATGGCCTTACATTTATGACAATTGTGCCGTCGTTAGAAAAAAACCGCTCCTCGAAAATCAACTCTCCATTGTGGTATAATCCAATTAGGAGTGTCACATCTTCGACGTTGAGGTTTGTTACTGCGTCTGATGTTATTATGATTATCTTTTTTTCTGCATTTTCTGAAAACTCTGTTGGTGTGATCTGAATCGTTATTGTTAGTTTTTTGTTGCCTATGTTTATAGATTTTATCGTGTCTAGGCCTAGACCATGGCCAGAGACATAGTGCACTGGAACCATCAACACAGCTACTACAAACAACATCGGAAATACAAATTTCATAGGGTTACCAATTTCACATTATCCATTTTTTTATTTATCTTAAAGTTTCGCGTGATCATGCCTATTCTTTCGGCCTCGCCATCCAGCATGAAAAGCTCTACACATTTGTTGCCGTGGATTTTACTGTGGAGATGCGTAATTATCAGATCCTCAAAGCTATGCTTTATGCCGGCAATGATATCATCAAATTCGTCGTTGTGAACAACAAGCAAAATCGCATGCAGGTTCCCGGAAAGCTCGTCTTTTTGTTTTTCTTCAGACACATAATTGCGTATTCCAGCCCTTATCACCTCGGATCTGCCTGCAAAGCCCATAGTTTTTTGCAGCTTGTCAAGCTCAGTTAGCAACTCGTCGCTTAATGAGATCGATATAATTGGCATGAAGAAATTATTATTAAATTTATTATAAACATAGCCATTAAAGTTATTAACTTTTTATAGATTTATTAATAAATTTACGCACAGAAAGGTGTGAAAAAATCATTTTTGGCCGCAATAGGAGGGGGAGTAGCAATAGCTGTGGTGGCAGGCCTCTGGCTTGTCCAAACAACAGACACTCCAGAAAACCAATCCCCAACAAGCGAGTCTGATGCAAAACAAGCCGAGTCTAAACTACGGGTGGTTGCATCATTTTATCCTCTTTACGAATTTTCAAAAAACATTGGTGGCGATAAAGCCGAAGTTTCTACATTTATCCCTATTGGGATTGAACCACATGATTGGGAACCTAGTGCTGGAGATTTAATCACTTTAAAAAAATCTGACATATTTGTATACAATGGTGGAGGTATGGAACCATTTGTAGAAAAATTAATTGATTCTGGGGAATATTCGAATGTTCTGTTTGTCCAAACTACTAGTGGAATTGATCTGATAAAAAATGAAGGATATGAGGAAAATGTTGAGGAACACGCGAGTGAGGAGTCCACTACAGACGAAGAACATGTGGAAGAAATTGAAGAACATACAAACGAGGAAGAACGCGAAGGCGAACATGATCATGATTTTCCATATGATCCACACGTATGGCTTGATCCAGTCCTTGCAAAAAGCCAGGTGGAAACGATAAAGGCCTCAATGATCCAAGCGGATCCGAAAAACTCACAATACTATGAAGCAAATGCCGGCGCGTACGCCAAAAAGCTTGACGAGCTAGATGCAAAGATAAGATCGGAGCTGTCTAACTGCAAAAAAGATACATTCATGCCGTTTCATAAAGCGTTTGCGTATTTTGCAGACAGGTATGGCCTGAAAATCTTTGCGCTCTCTGAAATCACGCCAGAATCGGAGGCAACGGCGGCCGAAATCAAAGAATTTGTAGATTTTGTTAAGGAAAATGGAATCAAGGTGATATTTGCTGAAGATATTATTGATCCGAGACTTGCAGAGGTTCTTGCAGATGAGGCCGGAGTACAAGTAATGATACTTAGCCCTGTCGAGGGACTTACGCAAGAAGACATCACTGCAGGAAAAACCTACATATCAAAAATGGAAGAAAACCTGGCAAATCTCAAAGTGGCACTAGATTGTCGATGAATGTTCTAGAAGTAGCAAACGTATCAATAAAGTACAACGGCCACTTCGCAGTAGACAAGATCAACTTTGACGTAAAAGAAGGCGACCTGCTTGGAATAGTAGGACCAAACGGTGCAGGAAAGACAACGCTCTTTAGGGCAATAATCGGCCTGCAAAACTATACCGGGTGCATCAAGGTTTTTGGCTATGAAGGCAAGAACTACTACCCGTTGTTGCCGCTGATTGGATATGTATCCCAAAAAGTCAACTTCGAGCAGAACTTTCCAGCAACCGTACATGAAGTGGTGTCCATGGGATTGATACAGGAAAAAAAACTGAGTGATGGCGAAACCCTTCTGAAAAACTGCGGCTACTCTTGGAATAGGACCTACAAGAAAATGGCAAGTGATCATGACAAAGTTTTAGAAGTCTTGCGGACAGTGGGATTGGAATCGCTAAAGGACAGAAGAATCGGCGAGCTTTCAGGCGGGGAACTGCAGAGGGTATTCATCGCAAAGGCGCTCGTAAAAGATCCGGTGCTTTTGATACTCGATGAGCCAGTTACGGGAGTAGATGTGGAAGCACAAAACAAGTTTTACAATTTATTGCAAAAAATAAACAAAGATAACAAGATCACAATAATGTGGTCATCTCATGATCTGGAAGCAATCTCCAAGCTAGCAAACAGAGTTGCGTGCATGAATCGCAAGCTGTTCTTCCACGGCCAAAAAGAAGAATTTTTTTCAAACAAAGAGCTCCTAAAAACATACGCAGAATCCGCAATGCAGATGCACATGCATGATCACGATTAGACATGAATCTTGAGATTCTAGGCTACGGCTTTATACAAAAAGGGCTGATAACGGGAATAGCAATTGCAGTAATCTGCTCAATGATGGGCGTCTTTTTGGTTCTGAGGCGCTACTCGCTTTTTGGCGATGCGATATCACACATGGCTTTTGGAGGAATCTCGGTAGGAATGTTAGTCGGAATATACCCACTATGGACTGCATTTGCAGTATCTGTTCTTGGCGCACTCGGAATAACAAAGCTTAGAAAAAGCACCAAGATCTCAGGCGATGCGGCCATTGCGGTGCTTTTGGTGTCTGGGTTTGGGATAGGTGTACTTTTGATCAGCGCAACAGATGGATTCAAAGTAGATCTGTTCAGCTTTTTGTTTGGAAGCATTTTTCTGATAAGCCTTGAAGATATGTTATTCATACTTGGAATAAGTGCAGGAATAGTTGCGACGCTGGTTGTACTCCGAAAGCAGCTACTACATTTCACATTTGATGAAGAGCAGGCCAAAGTGAGCGGATTAAACGTCGATAGGCTCAACTATGTTTTTGTCATTCTTGCAAGCGTTACAGTAATCACATCGATGCGGCTTGTCGGGATATTGCTCATATCTGCACTGATTGTCCTGCCAAACATTACCAGCATGATGTTTGGGAAGGGATTCAAAAAAACGATCGCAATATCGATTTCCATCTCGGTCTTTTCTGTAGTCTGCGGGATAATTACGTCGTATTATCTGGATCTTGCGCCGTCGGGAACAATTGTGATGATCTCAGTGGCAATCTTGGTGGGGACACTGGTGGCAAAATACCTCGGCGTTGTTGGAAAATCAAAGTCTGTAGAGATATCTAGCTGACCAGCGAGTCAAGCCTTCGTCTGTCACGAACGCTTTTGACAAAAAAGAGCGATGTGGCAATTATCCCGGCGGAAATTAGAGGCGAAACAAGCTCGGAATATCGGAAATAAGCACTCGGTTGTGCCTGTACTGGGCCCATCGGGGGACTCTCAGATATCGTCACGCTGCCAAGCTTGTTGCCGCGTTGCTCTACAAACCAGATGTCTCCGTTTTTATCAGAAGTCAAAAACTGTGTAAAGGTGGACTGGGTTGGAAGCGTGACCTCAGAAAACTCGTCACTCTGCGGGTCGTACACTCCGAGCTTATCGACTGTGTGCTGCGCAATCCAGATGTTGTCGAACCTGTCAGATACCATGCCAAACGGCAAAGAGTTTGGGTCTGAGACAGGAACCGGCTCAAACGTCTCTAAAAACGGACTGAACTTGGTTATGCGCAGGCCCACATGCTCTGAAATCCAAATGTCTCCATTCGTATCTATAAAGAGTGCAAACGGTTCCTTTAGTGGAGTGTCTGGCGCAAACTCTCGCATCTTTCCATTCTGTGGGTTGATAACTCCAATTTTGCCGCCCTGTGACTCTGCAAACCATATGTTGCCAGCCGTATCTCTTGTGAGTGCTACTGGGCCTGAGGGATTTGTCGGAATCACGTGTTCTTCGAACTGATTGCTTTTCCAGTCGTACTTGAGTAATGAGTGCTTGTCAACTAGCGCTATCCAGAGATTCCCCCCAAGGTCGGTTTCTAGCGAGATAGGAATCGATTCTGTAGGCAGGGCGATTAGGTGGAATTCTTCGGAGACTGGATCAAAATACCCTATCTTGCTGTTGGGAGTGTCTGTAAACCATATTTTATCACCATCAATTTTGAGAAAAACGCTGGTCTTCCCCTCAAAACCATACTGGGTAAACTGTTTTTCAGAAATCGAAAATTTCCATAGCCTGGGCTTTGAGGCATCGCTTATCCATATTGTGTCGTCACCATCGTATGCGGGGTACAGCGGGGCCGCACTTTCTGGCAGGCTATATTCTGCTACTTGTGTTTTCAGCTCAGCCACATGCGGCTTGACGAACACAACCAGATCGGTGCCCTCGTTTGCGTGCATGGTTCTCTGTGCCTCTAGCTCCACATCCCATTTGCCTGAAAAGCCAAAGGTGATCTCGCCTTCATATCTAGAGCCCTGCGATTCGGATTTGGTAAGGGGAACCTCCAGTGGGGCTATGTTTTTTTCCGGATTTGAGATCTTTACCCTTATCTCACCCAGATCTTCAAGTGGGTTTCCCTGCGAATCAAAGGCAGAAACAGATATCCTGTTGACGCCGCTCCTAAATGGCTCGATGCTAAGATCGAACCCGACATTCTCAGAAAACACGCTGGTATCAAACCCATAGCTGATTTGCCGCGTCTCTTCTTGGGCCTGGCTCATTGGAAGAGACGAATTTGCAAGTAAGGACACAACTCCTAATAATATTATCCCAAGTACGGCCTCGGCCCTGAGTGATTTTTTGAGCTTTTTATGTACCGAAATATTTCCGGTCTCTATTTTCTTTTCGGCGCTTCGCTGTATCCTGAACTGGTTGTATCCACCAAGTGCTACCATAGCGGACGCAATAGCTATTTTTGCAATGATCAGGTATCCATAATAGGACTGGCTTAGGAGTCCTAGGTCGTCTTCTAATAGCCACAAAAGTGTCGGCCCGCTAATTATTATGACTCCAAGCGCGATTATTACCATAGAGGAAAACTTGGGGATCATCAAGAGCGTGAGCCGTTCTTTTTTGTCATCATCTAGTCTTGCAAGGGTGGGCAGCAGGATGAATGCAAAAAAGATAACACCACCGATCCAAACGGACGAAATGAGATTGTGGGCATAGTCGATTATTATTGCGGAAATCTGTTCGCTTGCGGCTCCGTGTCCTATAACTGTTGTAGTTCCAATCAGCACCAACGAGAGGCCAACTATCAATCCGTGCTTTTTTGGCGATGCCATTGTCTTGTTTTCCATCAAAAACCAGACTGCGAGCAAAACGACAGTTATTGCCATTCTTACTATCCAAACCGAGCCAAATGACGTTTGTAAAACACTTGAAGCGGATGTCTCGAGGCGTATTGTCTGAACTATTAGCATCAAAATGTTCGATGCGAACACTAAAAACAGCCCGGCGCCGGTGATCGAAGAAAATTTTGAATGATACAGTTTTTGCAAATCTGGCATGTCTTGTCTGATCAGATTCTTTTTTCCCACTACGCCCCACATGACCAGCGATGATATTGCAGAACCCAACACTATTACCTGGCCAACTAACCCTGGATACCTAGCACCCGCCTCCGGGAAATACACTGATTCGGTTATACCCTTTTGTTTTGGTGGAGGTACATTGACGTTGCCGACACCAAACAAAAATACATCTGGAACAAGATGTCCATCCACCTTTGATAGGACCTTGCTTGTTACGGTGTAGATCCCGTCGGTCAGCGGCGGCGTCGTCACAACCAGAGATGACTCGCCCTCAAAGTATTTCGTGTCCTTGTTGTCTATCTGGTTCCCATTGTTGTCGAGAACTTTGATTTCACTATAGTCTATGTCTACTGCCTCTGAGTAATGAATGATGACTTGGGTGGTTCCGGCCTGTGCAGTCGACGACGCGACAGGACTTGAATCCACAATAATCGGATGCGCAAAAACAGCCGGAATTGCTAGAGAAAAAACCAGCAGCAGAGAAATAAGAATTTTTTTCAATTTGCTATCCGTTGGGCGTTTTGCTAATTTAAACAGTTTACCTGTTTGATGGTTCTACCACTTTGCACAAAGTAAATAACTTGATCACAAATACTGAATCACATGAATTCCAGCATCCTTGCTGCTCTTTTTGCGGCAATCCTCGTGTCTGGTTTTTCATCAGCATATGCCCATAAAACGGTCACAGTTGGACAATATGACATAGAAGTGGGGTGGAGGGACGAGCCACCACTGGTCAGCCAGCAAAACGCCATTGTGTTTGCCATTACCATAGATGAGGGGGCCGGCGTCACTTCTGGCGTGACAAACGCCTTTAGAGACCTCCAGGCTACAGTAAAATCTGGCAGTGTCACAAAAACACTTGACATTCTTTCTGATGCCAAACCCGGTCACTATTATGCAAAAATAATTCCAACCAAGGTGGGCTCACTCACCGTCGAGCTCAAAGGCAGCATCAACGGAGTGCAAGTCGACGAGGAAATCGCAATAGAGGATGTCGAAAACATCAACATATTGGCATTTCCGCCAGCCGACGTATCTGGACTTCCGGATCTGGCACAGCTAAAAAATGCAATGTCATCGCTCCAAAGGGACATTGCCGATCTCAAAACAACGGGCGGCAGCGGGAACGGAAGCACCGGTTCGAACTATGACATCTCGTTGTTTGCAATTGCACTTGGTGCGGCAGGCGTAATACTTGCCGTAACATCAATGATAAAAAGAAAATAAAAGAATTCTAAAGTTTTGGAATGACTTTAGATCTTGTAGTGACAGCAACTATGCTTACTATGGCAACTGCGAGGATCATCGTTGCAATTGGACCAAACTCTGGTACCACTTGCGCTGATACGGTCTCACCTATCGGACCAGTCCAGTTTGCTTCGTCATCAGGTAATCCAATGCCAAGGATTGTTACTTGGACATCCAAGGGGCTATCAGATTCCAATACAGACGTCATAAACTCTGTTACACCACTGTGTGAGTGTTGTCCTGTTTCGGCCAAGACCTCTGTGCCGTCCTGTGTGGCAGATACATCAAAGTTGACGTGCTCGATTGCATTGCCGTCTGCATCTATGAATTCAATCTCTACGACTAGTTCCTCACCTGCGACCGGTGCTGCTGCGCCAATTTTGACCATGACAGATCCGTCAGCTGACATTGCGGTTGCATAACCTTCTTCATGTTCCATTTCGTCTTCATGTTCCATTTCGTCTTCATGTTCCATTTCGTCTTCACCGTGAGCTTCTTGAACAATTACTGTTCCCTGCATCCATGGGTGAACTACGCAGAAATACGGAAACTCACCGGCTTCCTCAAATTTGTGCGAAAAGGTTTTTCCTGCCATGAAAAGACCGCTGTCAAATATTCCATCAGGCCCACCCTCTAAAGTTCCGCTTGTTACGGTGTGCCCTGCGGTGTCATCATTTGTCCAAATCACTTCACTTCCAACGTCTGTTGTGACTTCGGATGGAATGAAGCACTCGTTGGTTGCCTCACAACCAGGTGACGATGAACCCGCAGCAATGCTTACCTCAACTGTTGCATGGTCTGCAAAAGCCGATGGAGCAAATATCGTCAAAGCAAGTACTGCGAAGATGGAGCCTGTGATTATTGCCTTCATTAATTGCATTCAAATGTGGATACATAAAAATCCTTATTCACATTTCCATCTACTTACGATTGCGTAATTTCATTATGATTATGGCTGGCGCTACAAAATACATGCCGGCATTTAGCAGAACAATCCCAATCCCATACCCAAGCATCTCTGGCTCCGAATCAACCTCAACATAGTTAAAAATTGACAGAGTAAAAAGCATTGGGCTGAGTACCGTCTTTACTGTTTCTTTGAATGCAGAATTTTGTCTTTCCCAGTCTGCAATGGTTGGTGAAAACGAGTAGTAAAAGGTGTTGAATGCGCTCATAAATGATGTTCCAGAATTTGTGTCCAATACAACATTATCTCGTATCTCTCTTAGCAGTTGCACCTGCGGCGCAAGCTCACTTCCATAGGTGGCAGTTGCTATCAGACATCCACCATCCTTCTGATCGCCGTTTTCTTGCGCAGACGCAATCAATATGGTAAATGTAGCGGTTTCTTGCGGTATTGGCTGAAACAGGATCCCCTCAACATCTACTGTTATCTTGTGCTCGCCGCTTTCTCTAAACTCTACGGGAATTGTAACAGAACCTTTCGATGTATGGGTAAGGGGTATGGGGCCAAATACAGGGACGCCGTTCTTTGTGACAAGAACCCTATAGTCAATGTGTTCTTGGATGGTGTTTGTATTTGGGTTTACAAAATCAATTTTTAGCTTTGTCTGGTCTCCAATCTTCGGTGTTTCGGGGACGGTGGCTATGTCTACAAGCAGTGTGCCTTTATCGGTTGGTAGTTGTTCCCCAAATGCTGGTATAACTAAAACAAACGTCAATAACAACAAAAACAAATATCTCATAGTGTAGTTCGCCTCTAGAACGTATTAATAATTTTCTAGGAGATTTCAGATCCTAACATTATAATGTTGATTCCCTTAAAACAATTCCAAATTGAATAAACTTGTAATGATTGTGGGTACGTGCATTTTTTCACTTTTGTGCCTGACTACAGGTTTTGCAAGTGCGCAATCGGTAAACTCCACGCAAGACATAGTTTACACCGCAAAGTTTGTCTGCGGCTCAATTTATGATGGAAGCGGGCCGCTACGGCCTGGCCACTACGACACATCAGTAAACATACTCAACAAGAGAAGTTATCCAGTCAGCATTCTGTGGAATGCAGTGGTTAATGACGGGCCTGCCTCAATTTCCATATTCAAAAGGCTTGAGCCGCAAACGTCTACTGGCTTTAGCTGCAGAGACATCAAAGATATGTTTGGAATAGACACAAAGGAAATGCTCGAAGGCTTTGCCCTTGTAAAGATACCGCTATCGTCTCTGAAGGGATTTGGCAGCGAACAAGTCATACCGGACACGCAAGACCAGCTTAACATCCTTGACGTACAGGCATTTTACACAGCAAACGCCCTTGATACGCTTCCACATGAAGTAGCTCAAGAAAAAATCGCGTTTTACATAATTCAAGACGGCACTGGAAAGATACCAAAGGACTCTTATCGTAAGCTGCTTGATGTAACATTGCCCTCGACGCTAGGCGAAATATCTGATACGGAACAAAAAGTAAAATCGTCAATTGCAAAAAAGTTTGGGCTAGACAAAAAAGAGCTTGACAAAGTCCGGATCCGAGTGAAGAGTATCTCGATCGGAGTTGGAGCCCTGATAGATGATCACGCAATATCACTGCATGTAGTCAAGCCGCAATTCAGCCCATAAACCCAACTCTAAAAACATGCTTAAAAGTTAAATATGTAAAACCTAGGCCGGAGACATTGGATTACAAAAAGATTCTTGTTATAACTTTGTCTTTGCTGCTTTTAGCTCAGTCGTTTACTATCGCACCTGGCGCATTTGGCGACGGACTTACACAGGAAAACCTCCCCCCAGCTAGCTTCGGCAACAGACAGGCTGCACTTTTCATAAAAATCAGCCCACCGATTCTTACTAAGGACACCGTAGGCGATACATATCTCCAGCTCCGATTATACGACGCAAACACAAACAAGGCAGTGCCCCATACCTCGTACTTTATTTCGGCCTGGAAGGACGACAAGCTGCTACTTAGGAATCTTTTCCATGCTCACTCTGGGGAGCTGACACTCAAAATCGTGCCCAAAAACATCCCAGTAAACGATGTAATAGTGTTTGGAGATGAGGTGCCGCAAATACCTGGAGCCTGGACTGGATACAATGACAGAGTAGAGGTGCATGCACCGGTTCTTCTAGAGTCCGGGCTGTACCACT
The DNA here is from genome assembly GCA_964542205.1 of uncultured Candidatus Nitrosotenuis sp. Taxonomy (GTDB): domain Archaea; phylum Thermoproteota; class Nitrososphaeria; order Nitrososphaerales; family Nitrosopumilaceae; genus Nitrosotenuis. Next base: position 3,395 of record CAZITM010000017.1, on the reverse strand, counting down.
TTGAGATCAAGATATTTGGAATAGACTATGATCAAAACATCTTTGCAGAACGTGACGTCAAAACATTCAACTCCTGGCTGAGTGTAGGAGATATCTCCAATCACACCATCAAGTATGGAGCAAAGTCATACCCAGTATCAGTAATATCGTACTATGACCAAATTGAGAACTTCAAGTTCGACGAGACAAAAAAATCAATCTCGTTTTCAATGCCTTTCGACTGGAACACAGAAAGAATTGCAGATCAGACAATCTTTGTGCACCAAGAGATCCGAGTACCTATGGCCTTTAAGGAATTTACCGACACCACAGCATATGACGGCAGAATAAACGGCAAGCCAACAATAGGCAGGATGCTGATACTGGATCCATATTCGATAGAGGGCACATCGATTCTGCACTTTTTGATAAACAAGCAAGACATTTTGGATATTGCTAAAACCATCCCAGCAAACACAAAAACCATGGATTTTGTTGTGGCACCTGCATCCAGCGTCGCAAAAAACACCTTTGCTGTAAAACTCGATTCTGGTGCAACTGCAACAATATCCTACGATGCAAACTTGGGCGCAGGCGCTACCATCCCACTCCAGATAGGCTTCTTTGATCCAAATGAACAGCTGCTAAAGTTTGTGCGATACGGATATAGAATTGAGAACAGCGCAGGCAAGGTTCTAGTTGAAAACACAGGAGATGAGCCACAAAACCCCGGTGTATTGTCTCCGGAGGGAATCGACATACAGGAAGTCAAGTTTGAGGCGCAAGGAAACTACAAACTAACGCTGGTAATATACTCTCATGATCTGGACGAGCTCACAAAATACCAGGGCATAGGGAGTACAACATTTACGATAGGAAAATCCGGCCAGACCGCGCCGTCATATGAAATTCCGTCTTGGATAAAAAAGAACGCGGGCTGGTGGGCAGATGGAACCATCACCGATAACGACTTTGTGCAGGGGATCCAATATCTAATAAAACAAGGAATAATCAAGGTGCCGCCGACACAGTCGGGCAGCGGAGCTGCACAAGTAATTCCGTCTTGGATAAAAAAGAACGCGGGCTGGTGGGCAGATGGAACCATCGGAGACTCGGACTTTGTGCAGGGGATCCAATATCTAATAAAACAAGGAATAATCAAGGTATAGCCAAAAAATGCAGTTGAGTAATAATTTTTCATAAAACAAGTTTTACATTATTATACAATGCTTGGTTCTGATTATCCATGCTTCCAATAAGGGACGAGAACCCAAAACCGCCGGGGTACAAACCCAAGGTAACTATCGCCCTCATTGCAATAAACGTAATTGTATTCTTTTTTGAGGTGGCAGTAACAGGACAGTTCTTTGAGTTCAGCAACGACAGGGCGGCTGCCTTGTTCTATGATTGGGGGGCTGTCCCTGCATGCATTACGGGCGAGCGCTCCATAACACTACAGGAGTTTCGGGTTTCATGTCCCGGAATGCCGGCAGTGGGGCTTTTGAGCTCCATCTTTTTACATGGTGGCATAATGCACCTTGGCGGAAACATGTTGTTTTTGTGGATCTTTGGTGACAACATCGAGCTAAAGTTTGGCAGAGCAAAGTTCCTTGGCATCTACATAATTTGGGGAATCGTTGCAGGCCTTGCACACGTTGCAGGCGACTTTAACAGCCCGATTCCTGCAGTAGGTGCATCAGGCGCAATCTCTGGCGTGCTTGGCGCGTACCTAGTGATGTTTTCACGCGCAAAAATAACGACCTTTATCATGATGGGGTTCTTCATGAGAATGTCGCATATTCCAGCAAAATGGTTCTTGCCGTTCTGGCTCATCTTCCAAAATATAATTCCGTTTTTGATTGGAGGATTCGGCTTTGGTGCAGCAGGGGTAGCATACCTTGCACACATAGGCGGCTTTGTCATCGGGCTTGCGACGGGCTTTCTCTACAAAAAAACACACCAATCTGAATTTACATATGGATCAAGATACGGTTCAAGATATGGATGGAAGGGCGAATAGACTCCATAAGCATAAATCAAACGTCACAAAACTTTTCTCATGCCACTAGTCACGGTATCAATGTATCCAGGCAGAACACAGCAACAAAAAGAAGAGTTTGCAAAAGCAATCACAAAGTCTGCTGTTGAAATCCTCAAAACAAAGGAAGCGCACGTAATTGTCGTCTTTGAGGAGAACCCAAAAGAAAACTGGTATATGGCAGGAAGCCCTCTCTAGGTACCAGTCTTTTTATTTTAATCAATTATACCAATAGCATGACCAAAATAGCAGTAGTGCAGCTTAAGGCATCTACTGACAAAACCGAGAACCTGCAAAAAATACTTGACTCGATAAAATACGCCTCAGACAGGGGTGCGCACCTGTGTGCATTTCCGGAATTCATGATGTTTTATACCACATCAAAACAATCGCCAGCAGAGCTCGCATCTCTTGCAGAATCAATAAACGGAAACTTTGTAAAAACAATCGCCAGCGCTGCAAAACAAAACAAGATACAGGTAGTTGGTACATTGTATGAAAAAAGCAACAGAAATGACAGGGTCTTTGACACATCGTTTTTCATAACCGAGTCGGGAAGACTGGCAGCGACTTATCGGAAGATCCACCTATACGATGCACTTGGCTTCAAAGAATCAAAAAAACTTGCCGCAGGCTCAAAGATCGTACCCCCAGTCAAAACGAGTATTGGCAAAATGGGCATGCTCATCTGCTATGATCTGAGATTTCCGGAAATGTCGCGCATGTTGGCATCTTCGGGATCTGAGGTCTTGATAGTTCCCTCCGCATGGGTCAAAGGACAAGGAAAAGAAGAACACTGGCTCACAATAAACAAGACACGCGCAATAGAAAATGGATGTTATGTGGTTGCGCCGGATCAGGTGGGAAATATTTACTGCGGAAGAAGTCTGGTGGTGGATCCTTTTGGAAAAATTATACTAGACATGAAAAAAAGACAAGGAATTGGATTTGCAGACATCATGCAAACCAAAGTAAGACAGATAAGAAAAGCCTTGCCGCTTTTACAAAATCGAAGAACTGACGTCTATCCAAACCTCAAGCTTTAGGCTTTCTGCTTGGGCAATTGATGTTTGCGCACTGTCTTGTCCACTTTTGTTTTCTGGAATATCGGAATAATATCTGCGGCCACATACAATGACTGCAGGGAACTTTCATTGCACACAGCATTGCCTTTTGTAACAACGGCGATGAGGCCTTGCATCCGTTATAGTAATTGGAGCATCCCATGAACCGCTTTTTCGTTTTTCTAGATCGGATTATCATGAGCTTGCCTATCTTACAGCTTGGGCAAACAACCAGTCCATTTTTTGGCTCATTTGAGCCTAGTACAACGTATTTTTTTTTGCTTGCAGACCATGAAAGGTAGCTGTTTTTGTCA
>CAZITM010000016.1:0-25135 GCA_964542205.1 uncultured Candidatus Nitrosotenuis sp. | reverse complement strand
CAAAGGTCGCCCACAGGAGAATAAAGACGACGAATGCGCTGAACTTGATTCTGTCGATTAGCCCACCTACAATTAGTGCGGGTGTGATAATTGCGAATGTTGCTTGGAACATTGCAAATAGTTGGTGTGGAATCGTTCCAGGCCAGCTTGTGCTACATTTGACTTCATCGCTCACTATGAATGGAGCCCTCAGAGTATAATAGACTTGGTCTGTGCATTTGCCAATTGTTCCAAGCGGAGCTATATGGGAGACCTTGTTAAATCCGACGTAATCTAGTGCGCCCATGTACTTGTTTGCATCGTTGTCGTTTGGACCAAATGCCAGCGTATATCCCCACAACACCCATTGCACCGAGATTAAACCCATTACAATGAAGGTCATTCCGATTACGTTGACGGCATTTTTTGATCTCGACAATCCACCGTAGAAGAAGGCAACGCCCGGAGTCATGAATAAGACCAACGATGTCGCGGCCAGTATCCATGCGGTGTCACCCGTATCAATCATGCATGGTGTAAACCTGCCAGGTGAGTCTGGAACCGGAACCCAGCATTCTCGATCGTTTCCTGTGTAGATCCCAGCATCGCCCTTCACATATGCATCCATGCCGTCGCTTATCCGCTGCGCATATGCCTGTGACATTACTATTGAGGCAATTACGGCAACTGCTGCGATTAGTAATATGGCGTATTTTCTGTTTTTTGAATAGACTTTGTCGTGTATTTGTCTCTGATACATTGCCCGGTAATACCTAGTTGAAAAATATAAGATATATTTTGGATAAACTGTAAATTTATCCAATCTATGTTTAGCAAAGTATCAAAAACTGATCATTTGTTAATGTCGGATTATTTCGCCAAATTTGTAATTATTGCTTGCGTGCAGTATATTCTTCTTCGTCGAGCTTGAATTCTTCTTCGTCTGCATATGCACGTTCTGCATGCTCGCCTATATCTAAGCCCATCTCTTCTACTTCTTTTGAGACGCGTATGCCGACTAAAAAGTTCAGAACTTTGAGTATTGCGTATGTGCCGCCAAAGCCAAGACCTGCGGCAACCGCGACACCAATTGCCTGTGTCAATATTTGCATGGGATTGCCAAATAATAGTCCGTCTGGTCCTGCAGAGTTTATTGCGGCCGATGCAAATATTCCAATCGACAGCGATCCGATGATTCCTGCGATTCCGTGGACGGAGCTTACGTCCAGAGCGTCATCTATCTTTAGTCGGTCCTTTATTAGAAGTACTCCGCAGTATGACGCAAGGCCTATTGCGATTCCAATTACAAACGAGTGCTCGACGCTGACATAGCCAGACGCCGGCGTAATGCCTGCAAGGCCAGCTATTGCGCCGTTTATGGCCGCAACCACACTTGGTTTGCCGGTTCTCATCCATGACAGCCCAACCCATATCAGAGCAGAAATTGAAGATGCCATATGTGTGACAATAACCGTGTTTCCAGCAACACCCCCAGAAGAAAGTGCGCTTCCGGCGTTAAACCCGAACCAGCCAAGCCACAATAGCGAAGATCCCAAGACTGCAATCGGTATGCTGTGTGGCACCATTATTGCAGGGCCGTAGTTTTTTCTTTTTCCAAGAACCAGGGCTGCGGCAAGTGCACCCATTCCGACACTTGTGTGAATCACTATTCCTCCCGCAAAGTCAAATACACCAAGGTCTCCAAGCCACCCCCCTCCCCAGATCCAGTGCGTCAGTGGATAGTATATCAGAACTGACCAGGCTGCGATAAATAGCAAAAACGACGAGAACTTCATCCGCTCTGCTATAACTCCGGTCAGCAGCAGGGGTGTGATTGCGGCAAACATTAGCTGGAATTTTGCGAAAAGAACACCGGGAATTGTTGGGGCAAATGGAAGGGAGTCGTTCCATGGAACGCCCTTTAGGAACACATAGTCTAGGTTGCCCACTATTCCCCCAGTATCTGGTCCGAAAACGAGGCTAAACCCAAAGATAAACCACATCACGCTCAAAAGCGCCAATCCCGTAAAAATCTGCATAAATATCGAAACGGTATTCTTTCGCCTTAGCAGGCCTGCCTCAAAAAGACCCAGTGCCGGGATCATCAGCAGTACAAGGCTGCCTGCGATTAGAATCCACGCAGTGTCTCCGGAATCTATCGGCATAGTGGTTCGCAAATTATTTTAGTAATATAATTGTGAGGTTAGTTTTCAAATTGGGAGTAATGGTATCTGGCATTATCAGGACGGGTATTTTCAAAAAGATATTTTACTGTGTGCTAGATTAGAAAAATCCTTGATAAAAATCGAAGTAATTTTGCCAAAAAACGAGGTAATGGCAGTAAGCGAGGGGCTCAAAAAGATAAACGTCGGAGGACTGACTGTCTCTAAAAAGCGGGGCAGGGGCAAGAACCCTGCGCCAGAGATCCATGCATCAAAGGGAACCGAGGTTTTCATCCCCCAGTTTTCAGACAAGTATGTTCTTGAGATAATTGTTCCAGAAAACAGGGAGCAGGATGCATTAAAAATAATTAAAGAAAATGCTACGATGGGGAAGATCTTCATCCATCCTGTTCTTCGCACATACGACATCAAGTCTGGTGCGGAAGGCGAAAAAGCGATCTAGGTATTTTAGCTTGCTGGTTTCATAGTTGGTTTCATAGTCTTTTTCACGGTTTTTTTCTTTTTTTCGACTTTCTTTTTTGTGTCCTTTTTGTCTTTTTTGGCGTCCTCCTTTTTGTTGGTTTTATCGGCATCTGCAGGATCTACCTTGGTTTCGCTAATGTCAAAGGGCATGCTTGCTTGGACAAACGAGTCAAAGTCCACAAGGCCACGCCCAACCAGGGCTAGCTGCAATGTATAGCTGCCTTTTGATGGAATTGAAACTAGCCTTGAATCAACACCGCTCGGTACCGATATTCCAAGGAGTTTCCCGCCTCCCCCAGTGTTTACTATGAATTCATTTCCTTTAGAGTCCTTTACGCTGTACGCGTATCTGATTTCTTTTGCCAGAGCCCCGGTTGGGTCAAAAAAGGTCATTGTAAATGAGTTGTCCTTGTTTTTTCCGTATCTTGTGTCATAAGACACTATTGCCTTGTATCCATTTGAAAATTTGACCTCCGTAGACTTGATTGCATTGTTTGTTTCCGGGGTTATCTCAACTAGCATTGTGTGTTTGTCTTCGCCGATTTTTTTCTTTAGGATCTTTAGCTCCTCGCCAGTAACGAGAAATTGTATTATGTTGGCGTCTTTGTTAGAATATGGATCAAAGTATAGATCTTTTGCGAATATTGGGATTCCATTTATTGTCCCCTTGAAGCCATTAACATTTTGAAATGGCGCAAAATTTTTTGGAATTTCAATGTCGTTTCTTACAAGCGTCACGTGTTCTGCGTGCTCCCAGTGAAAGGGCATTTCAAATGAAATTGACCTTGTAGACTCTGAAAACTGGAAATTCGATAGCTTGTCAGAAAACGCCTTTACTATAATTGGGGTCTGCCCCTGGCCGGTCTTGATTGAGAATTTTTGTTCTTGGGCAATGTTTATGTTTGTCTCAAAATTGATGTCCTCCGTGGTTTGGGTTTTTGGGTTTGTAGCGCCGATTATTGCGACTTTAACTGTGTACGTGCCGCTTTTGTCAAACACCGGCCCTTTGATTATTGGTGGGCTGTTGCCAGATGACGTCAGTGCGCTTGGCACAATTAGGTCTTTTTCGCCTTCGTATTTTGTGCATCGCCAGACCTCTTTTTCTGTGCATTTTGAGTTTGGTTGAATGACTACGCCCAGCTCGCCGTCTTTGTCATAAAACATTTGGGATGCAAGGAGTGTTTTACCAGAAAAGATCTGGACTCGATATGTCACCTTTTCGATGTTTGTGTTTGTAAGGCTGTCATAAAATCTAACCTTGAGGTTTGCGCTAGAGTGTTTTCCAGGTATAAAGTCGGCAGGCTCTAGCCAAGTTGATACCGTAACTTGCTTGTTTCCAAAGTTTATCGGTGGCGCTGCCTCACCTCCGTGGTGTTGAGCAAAGGCCAGGTTAACTGAGAACAATACCACAGACAATGCAACAATCCAAAATCCTTTAGACAACATTGTATTCACTTTGTATCCGTATAAAAAACTGGCTCATCATACCTTTGTCTGGCAATCATCTGATGACCATGCCCAAAGAGCAACAAATTTTGTTTGACCCCGTCGTAATGTGGTAGTTGAGGGGCATCGACGCTACAAGAAACATTCTTGCTAGAGGTACAGGGTTCATGCCAGACGCGACATAAGGTGAAGCAATAAGGCGATCAAAAGATGCATAGTGAATTCTGCCGAGTCAACCGAAAGCCAAAAAATTAATTCGTGAATTTAGTCATGGGTATTTACGACTATTTGCTTTATCAGGGGTGATAATCAGAATATCAGTTAAAACTCAAGTTTTAGCACCCTTGAATGATGAAAATTGCGGATTGCATGCTAAGGGATCTCTTACCGCTTTCCTTGACTTCCACACCGTGTATTAGCATTCAAAAACAAAGCAGGATTGAAGAGGCGGTAAACCTGCTCATTCCATACCTAGAATCCATGACAGATTCGCTCATTGTAACAGGCGATAAAAACGAACCAATTGGGATTATTGGTGGAAGGGAGATAATAGAAGGGATCTACGTCACACCATCAAAGAATCTTTTTGAGAGCAATATTGAGAAAATAATGTCGACAAATCTGACCAAGGTTTCTGGCACGACCAAGATTAAAGATGTCGTAGAGGACTGGAAAAAGACAGGCAGGGCGTTTTCCATAATACCAAACGCCATTGGTGGATATTCTGCAATTTCTGCCCGCAAGCTATTGGAGGTAGGCAAGATTTCGATGACTGATATGAGAATATCTGAGATGCCGCAAAAGAAAATGACCACGTTTAGAATGGATGCGACTGTGGGTGAGATCATAAGCTTGATGTTAAAATACAATACTCGCAAGTTGCTTTTGGAAAACACAAACCAGTTCATCAGTGACAGGATAATCATAGAAAAGATCGCAACGGATCTGAGATACCTACAAGACACTGTAGATTTTCTAAGCTTGCCGATAATCGGGTTTGGGCTGGAATATGCCAAGGTCATTCCAAAGGATATAATGGTAAACGAGCTTTCAAGCATAATGTCGGGTATGATGCATCCGTATGCAGTTTTTAGGGATCAGGCAATCAGCCCTTGGGACATTTGTTTGGCTCTTCTTTCAGATAGGTTTCAGGAATACGCGTAGCTCCTAAACAGCGGCACGGCAACAGCTGACGCGACAATAAGCACCAACAGCCCCGAAGGAAACTCCGGGATAACCCTGGTTCCAACTATTTCGATTTCAGCCGTTTGTGGTGGTACGATGAAGATCATGTTGTTGTATTTTTCTTTGACAGACCACTCGTATTGTGTTTCTCTGCCATCTATAAACAATGCCAGTTGCCTTCCTTCTGCCGATATGAGCTCCATTGGAATCCTCATGGACATTATGTCGGTTTGATATACATTCTCAAGTTTGATTACGAGTGATTGTCTTTCTTGGTTTACTTCAATTGAGGCCAGTTTGGCATCCAAATCTTCGTATGTATCTTCGGTTAGCGCACCAGTTGTGCTTAGCCGGTAAAATACGGTAAACTCGTCCTGCTCTACGGACACCGTGTATTTTTTCATCATAAGCTCTGCAATGTCATAGCGCTGTATTGGAGTGATTTGTGCATATACATTACTAACTGAAAGAATCACAAGGAGAAATGTTATTGATAAAACAATTGGCTTCATGTCACAAATCAGGCCTTAGAATTTTCTCGTGTCGCCCTCAAGGAGCCCAGATCCGTGATGGATTCTGTCTATGTGTTTTGAGAGGTCGTCTTTGTTTTGGAATTTGGACTCGCAGTACGGGCACGTTACCGGTTTTGCCATGATACGGCAACAGTACGAGTTTATTTGAAAGAGTCGTCGATTATCAGACTCGATAAACTACACTTGAATTCCATTTCTGATAATGTTATGAATAATTTAATTACATTAATGACAAATGCCATTTATGATAAAAATAAAATTTAAGAGGATTCTTGTCCCACTTGACGGTTCCAAAAACTCGATTCGCGGATTAGACCATGCGATATACCTGGCAAGACAGTGCCAGGCAACCATTACCGGCATATCTGTCATCGAAAGGCCGCCGCCACGTGCGTTTCGTGCCAGCCCATACCCAGAAAAACATCTCCTAATGGATGCCGAAAACACTATGGCGTTTGCAAAGAAACATTCCGCGCAAAATGGCATAGTATTTGAGAGAAAGATAACGTTTGGAGATCCAGGATACATGATTGTCAAGTTTGCCAAGGATAAAAAGTTCGACGTCATCGTAATCGTGGCGAGGGGAAGAGGATCGTTAAAGGAGATCTTTTTTGGCAGCGTATCAAACTATGTACTTCACAAGTCAAACATTCCTGTGCTTGTCGTAAAGTAACCTACTGAAAATCTCTGTCCCAAACAACTGTGTACGCGATGATTTTTTTTGTGCGTGGTTTTGCTTCGCCCCATTCGTTTCTGGTATGGCCGGCGTTTGGCTCAGAGACCTCACCCCACCTGAATTTTGGAAATTGGGTTTCAACCATGCCTGGTTCGCTCAAAAAATGAAGATAAACGGCCTGATTGCACTGCAATGCAAAGCAATCCTACTCATTATATCAAAAATAAGGATACATTACACCATGCAGATTCAGTTCGAAGGAAGAAAAATCGAGGACGGAAAAAAGGACACATTGCTTGAAATAATGTCCGACAAGTACTGTCGTGCAATAATCGAGTCTACCATGAATGCTCCAAAGGCTGCAATTGAGATCAGCGCCGAAACCGAGATCCCAATAAGCACTGTATATAGAAGGCTCCAGACACTCCACGACAACAAACTGCTTGGGATTTCAGGCTCGATTACAGCAGAGGGAAAAAAGCACTTTCTTTACAAAAGTAAAGTCAAAGCCATGGTTTCGAGATTCAACGGCGGCAACCTCGAAGTCGAAATCGTTCCTAACTACTCAAGTTAGGAAATTACCTAATTTTTAAAACTCAAGGTTGATAATCAGATTCACCTCTTAAATCCACAGATCACTTATTTCTATTAATGAGTGATAGGCAATATTCTACCCCAGTCCATACTTTGACTGCAACTCATTCCATACACGACGCGTTGGTTATGATGAAGTCAAATTTTATCAAAAGAGTCGTAGTGGCCAGGGACAAAAAGGCGATTGGCATCCTGACAGAACGAGACATTAGCAGATTTCTAGAACGCGACACGACAAAAAGATCACTATCGGAAATCCCATTAAAAGAGATAATGAAAAAAGATTTGATCACAGTTACTGCCGGCCAAGAGGATTTTCTTTTCCAGTGTGCCACCCGCATGATAACCTTCAAGATCGGCTCCATCATAATAACAGATGAAAATGGGGACTTGGTAGGAATTGTCACGCGGACTGACATTACAAGAGTGTTTGCCAGCAGATACCCCGGAAAATACAAGGTAAGAGACTACATGAGTGAGAAAACCGTCACCTGTAGAGATTCAGATTACCTAAGATACGCCCTTGAACTGCTAAACAAAAATGACGTCTCAAGACTTATCGTGACCGATAATTCTGGCCATGTAAGGGGCACAATCACCACTAACACTTTTCTAAAACACAGTGATTATTTCAAACGATCAAATGGTGTTGACAGAAAATACCTCCTCGGAAAAGAAAACGCTTCACTAACAGTGGATAGTCTGATTGGCAAGGAGATCTTGGTGGTAGAGCCAGACTATGATTTGGCAAATGCTGCTCATCTCATGGTACAAAATAACATCAGTGGAATGCCAGTCATTGCAGAAAATCTTCTGGTAGGCGTCATTACAAAGTTCGATGTGGTAAGGGCATTCTGTGACGTTCCTTTTCATAAGGACGTCTTGAAAGAATATCGCTCCCCCACATGATCAGATAAATAACAGAGAATGGTATGTCCATTATTGGAAATTGATATTCCGAAAAGAAAGCCACATGCTCCAAAGAAAGAAGTTACTAGAAGCATCACATACAGACTTCCCGCAAAACTGGTAGAAGAACTGGAGACGGAGGCGATGCAAAAAAACATTTCGCACAATGTGCTGGTAAGGCAAATTCTAGAAAAGTACCTTGTCTGGGACCGATTTGCTGACAAAATAGGAATCATCCCGATCCCAAAAAAGATCCTAGAGACCCTGGGGATCGATCTTGAGGGGAGTGAGATAAATGAGATAGTTGATGTGATAAAGCCTATCATAAAAGAGTCCGTCTTGTTCATGAAGGGAAGGTACGACCTAAAAAGGACAATTGAAACACTTGAGGACTATATGCGCGCCTCTGGAATGAAGTCTGATCACAGAGTCGAAGGGGCCATGCATCACTTTATAATTCAGCACGAGCTTGGTATGAAATGGTCGCTGTTTACGGAACAGCTCTTAAGGGAGATATTTTACGAGTTCTTGCCGCAAAAAAACCTAAAATGCCAAACCACTGAGAAGACGGTGATTGCCTCAATCGAGCTTGGCTCTGATTTTAGCGAGCATGATTATTAAAAAAGAAAAGAATTACTGGACTTGGATTGATCTGCCTTTTGGTTTTTCCGTAGGCACTGCCTTTGGGATCGTGATGTTCAGAACACCGTCGCTAAGCTTTGCTTGTGTTTTGTCAGATAATACTTTTTCTGGAAGTGGTAATGTCCTGTAGTAAGAGACTTCGCTTCTTTCCTTTCTGACATAGTTCTTTTTCTTTTCTTCTTCCTCTTCTTTGTGCTGCGCAGATATCTCTAGGGAGTTATCAAAGACGTTCAGTTTTATTTCATCCTTTCTGACACCCGGCACATCCACCTTGATTAGGTATTTGTCGCCTTCGTCGGTTATGTCACATGACATTGACGAGGCTTTTGGCATTGTTGGGAAGGCCGGAAACGAAGTAAACGACTTTTCAAACTCTCTTCTAAAGTTATCAAAGGCTCGCTCTAGGCTAGACCAGTTAAATGGCCAAACCGGCACAAGTTCAGTTGATTTTTGTTTGCTTTCATCTTTTGCCATTGGGTATAGATTTCAAATTCTTCTTAATTATATGAAATGACGATTCTCAAAGTTGAATTTTGGACATGCTAAACCAGAAGTGAACTACCACTCGCTAAAGCCCGTGGCTTCTGAGCTCGCTTTTATAAAATGGTGATTCATTTTTTTAGAGGCGGGCTTACAGGTTCATGCAAAAGATCTTTTCTAACCAAAATTGGCACGTTGTAAAATGTTGCAAGAGCTACGGCGTCGGAGGCACGATAATACTTTAGGATAATCTCTTTTTTACCCGTAAAATAGAGGTTTGCCCTGAAAATTCCGCCAGTCTCGTAGATTTTGACTTTTACTAACAATACCTCATTTTCTTCACACATTTGCTCAAACATGTTGTAAATTGTAGGAACCTCTTCCCGTTTTCCCTCCATGAAATTTGCGATGTATCTTGCAACCTCGGCTGAAAATGCTGTCATGTGAAATTCCTTGCCATTAATTGACTTTAGTATCATGGCGCCAGTCATAGGATCTACTAGGCCAAGCTCTGCTATGGTTACTGTTTCGTAATCCTCGTCTGGCTTTTCATCAATTTTCATTACTTGGTAAGATATTATTTGAGATAAAATCAAATTCTTGATTTTCAGCCCTGAAAATGATGGAAATCGGGTTTTATTGTGGGGTATTTGTGTAGTTTTAAATTAGATTACAAACAGATAGAAAAAACGAGTCTTTGTCAGATCAACATTTTATAATGCCAAGTGATGATTCGATGGTCTTTTTAATTTCGTTGAAAAGCTCGTTGAGTGTTTGCTCATTGCTGGCGGCTCCTTTTTGCTGCAGTTCGGTGTTATAGTATTTCATCCAAGAGTACGTATGATCCAGACTTTTTATCGTCTCGAACTGGAGTAGTGTTTGTTTGCCTGAAAGTATTACCGAATCCCACACATCAGTAAAAAATGGCTTGTAGTCTTTGTATTTGATAGAGTCATCTATGAATCGCAACTTTCTAGTCAGGTCTTCTTTTATTAGTAAAAGCATTTTTTTTCTTGTCGCGTTATTCTCGCTTTTTTGTATTCTTCTGTAATTCCAATTCTCAACATACACAGCACCAAAAATTATCACCGCCAAAATGATCGATTCTACGATAATGTTTTCCCATTCAGTTGCCAAGACAACTCTCCTTTTGCTTGAAAACTATGTTGGCATTTATTGTTAACGATTCGAAAAGGGAGTGAATCATTTTGCTATCAAGACGGGGATCTTTGATTTTGTGACGACGTAATTCGCTACGCTACCCAGAAACATTTCTGCTATTGGGTTTGGCCCTCTTGATCCCATGACGATCAGGTCAAATTGATTGCTTTCTGCAAAATTGACAATCTCCCTTCCTACATAGCCATTGATTGTGATTCTCTCCTTGAATTTGACACCGGCCTTTTTTGCTACATTTGATGCCGCATTCATTATTTCTGCCGCATTTTTATCATATTGTCTTTTTATTTTGCTGCTGAACTTTATTGGAATGTGAATGATGTGAATGCCAGTAATTGCTGTGTTTTTGCCCTTCGACATCAGAACTGCAAGATTCAGTGCTTTTTTTGAATAAGTGGAGCCATCTAGCGGGACTAGAATTTTTTTAATTGCCTTCAATGCGTCTTATTTTTGAATTCTCGATTAAATATGGCTTGATGAAAATCAGTTTTGATAATTGTTTAATATGTAAAAATCCCAGCCACCTGTGGATAACTCATGAAGCTAAAAGTCGATGTTTTAGGGATAGATTCTGGTGGGAAACCAATAGTGTTTTTGAACAAGTCAGACGCTGTAGAAATTGGCGTAGCTGCGTCTGGGCGCCTTTCCTTAAAGGCAAGAAAAGAGATAACTGCAATTGTTAATGTTTCTACAAAGACAATAAAGAAAGGCCACATTGGGATAAGCGAGGAGATAAGATCACTGCTTGGATCGGTGCCAAGGTTTGTTGATGTTGAGATTGCCGCCTTTCCAAAATCACTTCAATTTATCCGAAACAAACTGGAGGGAAAAAAGCTGCCAAGACATGAAATTTATGAAATTGTAAGAGGTGTCGTAGATGGAACGTTAAGTGAAGGCGAGATAGCATCGTTTGTCACTGCCCTGCACATTCAGGGAATTGATCTTGACGAGGCAACTGGATTATCACTGTCCATGGTCGAGACGGGAAAGCAGCTTAATCTAAGAAATAAAGTCATAGTTGACAAGCACAGCGTTGGCGGAGTTCCTGGAGACAAGACGACTTTGGTAGTCATACCAATAGTTGCAGCTGCAGGCCTGACTATTCCAAAGACATCCTCTAGGGCGATTACTTCTGCTGCAGGTACTGCAGACAGGGCCGAGTCCCTTATGCCGGTTAATCTTACAAGGGATGAAATGAAAAAGGTTGTAAAAAAGACCAACGGTTGTTTGGTATGGGGCGGGTCATTGGAGCTTGCGCCAGCTGACGACATTTTCGTCAGAGCTGAATATTCCCTGTATATAGATCCGTTGCTTTTGCCGTCCATTATGAGTAAGAAAAAGGCAGCTGGAGTAACCCATCTCGTTTTGGACATACCAACGGGTAGAGGTGCCAAAGTAAAGACGATCAGCGAGGCAGACTATTTGGCAAAGGATCTGATTGAGCTTGGTAAAAGACTGAAAATCCACACGCATTGTGTTTTGAGCTATGGGGAGCAGCCAGTCGGCTACACGGTCGGCCCAGCTCTTGAGGCAAGAGAGGCTCTAGAGGTATTGATGAATGAGGCCAATGTTCCGGATCTTCTCGATAAGGCATGCAGAATTGCAGGCACGATTTTTGAGATTACCGGAAGAAAGAACGGCTATTCCTTGGCGCGGGAGATTGTTAGCTCAGGAAAGGCAGAAGCGAAGCTAAGGGAGATCATAAATGCACAGGGTGGAAGACCGACAATCAAGCCAAAGGACATTTTCATTGGTGACCAAACAATTCGAATCAAGGCAAAAAATGATGGGAAGCTTTTATGGATAAACAACGCTGCCATAGTCGAAATAGCACGCATGTCAGGAGCCCCAAAGGACAAGGGTGCGGGGATCATTTTTAACAAAAAAATTGGTGACATGGTAGCAAAAGACGACGTCATTTTTACCGTGCATGCTGAAAAATCCCGTAAGCTGAGCAGAACACAGGAGTTGCTTAGCGAACTTGAACCAGTCGGAATAGGCAAGAGTGCAGATATGATAATCCATACAGTACGAGAGATCCCCGATCTTAAGCGAAGTTTTGTTCTTGAGAGATGATCAGGAAACTATCCGACTGCGTTTGCAAGAATTCCCGATACGTCAATAATTGAGTTTTTGTTCGGAATTGTGTTAGTGCCAATTACTTTTTTTACTCCTGCCTTTTTGATCCTTTTTTCCGCCTCATTTACCAGCAATAGATGGGTACACGCCGCATAGACATCACCACAATTCTGGCCCTGCAAGTATTTTGTTGCTTTGATGATACTATCGCCTGTGCTTATCATATCATCAAGCAGAATAATATCTCGTCCTGAAAGATCCATTTTTTTCGAAGGTATGATGTGAATTGCACCTGTTTTTCTGTCTCTTTGTTTGTTCAATGCTGCTGATTCTGCGTCCAGCATTGCTGCAAACTTTTTTGCATGGTTTGCCCAGAAGAGATCTGGCGATACAACGAGCGGGTTTTTGAGCCTCATCTCTTTAAAATATCTTGCAAGGTTTGGCACGGCACTAGTATTTTTGATTTGCGCGCCAAAGTAGTTCAGTGCGATCCTGCTATGTATGTCCATTACGATTATCTTTGACGCACACATGTCCCCAAGTAGTTTTGCAACAATCTGGCTTGTCACGACCTCGCCTTTGCGGAACTCTATGTCTTGTCTCATGTAGGCAAGGTATGGGATAATTGCAATTACGCGTGATGACCATTGTTTTGCCTTTGAGATCAGCGAAAAGGCATGGATTAGGTTCGTGTCTACCGGCGGAAATGTGGATTGAACTATGATTACTGTGCCTTTTGGCTTGTCAGGTATGGTGATATTGCTTTCGCCGTCTGCGAACGTCCGAAGTTGTGATTCCATGTATTTTGCGTCAAGCTTTTTTGCGATTTTTTTGGCAAGAACTAGTGAGGCTGGGCCGCCAATTACTGTATATGTCACAGTGAGAGATGTTTTATTATGATTGAAAAATGTCGCGTTTTTCATCCAGATGTGATAGTTGTATCAAGATTATCAGATTAAAACCAAGTTTGATAATTTACCGCCAAGATTTTATAAATTGTCTTTGCAACTATTACCTATGCAAAAAGAGATCATGGATTTTATGAAAAAACACATGGATTTGTTACTTGACCAGACCAAGTCATATCAGCCGTTCATCAAGAATGCCTTTCCCGGAGTAAATCCGGCCGATGCATGCTTTAATGTGATTGTGGGAAACGCTTTTTCGGTATTTTTGGGCCAATATGCAATGCGGCTGATTTCTCCGACGGCGCAGGACTTTGCCGACTTTGGTAGTCTGGCAAGCCAGTACAAAGAGAAAATAGATGCACTTTTTACAAAATAACGTCACATTCCGTTTTAGATAGAACCCGTTATCACGAGTGAGAATCTTGTATCCCATTAAAATGCTCGAAGTCCAAATCTATCCCATGACAAAACTCTGTCTTGACGACAACTGCTACAATTTAACAAAACAGCTTGCCAAAAAGTTGGAATTTCTGTCGCATTCAAAGGGCTACCTAGAAGATGCCGTAAAATGCGACAGTGAAGGTTCTGAAAGAGTCTGGAAGACAATCATTGCTGACGAAGAAAGGCATGCGGAACTGCTTCGAAATCAACTAGCAGTTGAGCTCAAAAAATAGCCAATTTTTTATTTTTTATTTTTACCTAGCTGTTTTCTAGATATGGATCGGATGTGGGACATGTGATCTGGTACGCATCCACTATATCACGCGCAGTTACAATTCCGACCAAAGAGCCGTTTTTTACCAACCCAAGTCTTTTGACCCTGTTTTTTGCCATTATGTCTGCTGCCTCACTTGCCAAAATTCCATATTTTGCAGTGATCAGTGGATATGAACAGTATCCCTTGAGTGGTTGATTCAGGTCTATGTTATTTGCCAAGACGTTAGCAAGGAGATCACGTTCCGTAAATATCCCAAATCCCTTGTCTTTGACTATCACACTGCCTATCCGTTTTTGATGCATAAGTTTTATCGCTTTAAAAATAGAGTCGTCAGGGGAGCAGTAATGGATTTTTTTGCTAATTACCCGCTCAAGAGACGGCTTTTCGTCGGTTTTCCTAAAAGCCCTTAACATGTCAGAAGCGGTGATTATTCCTACAAGTTTTGAATTATCAAAGACCAAAAGCCTTGATTTGTTTTTGATCATTGTTTTAGCAGCCTTGAGAACTGACATGTTTGGCTCTATTGAGATGAATCTCTGATAACCTATGTCCCTTACCTGCTTGTCACTAAAGTCATTTGGATGAGAAACCGCGCAGAGCAACAATTCTCTTTCTGTGAGGATTCCGATGGGCCTTCTGGCTTCGACGACGACTAGGTTACCAATTCCACGGTTTGTCATAAAATCCACAACATCGCTAAAATAAGCAGACAGTGACGCCTTGACTGGGTATGGCGTCATATAGTTTGCCACAGGCAGGCTGTTTATTTCAAGGCCCATAAATTGGAATTTACGTATTATTATTTGATTTTAGATAACAAATATCACAATTGATAATCATAGAATCAGCGTTCTAATGAGGGCAAATGGTTCCTATGCAGCCTCCTGAGAACTCTGAATCGGCCACTACTTTGACACCTTGCCTTGTTTTTTGCCCAAAGGACAGTACTTGGTTTGGCTTGCTGCCATATCGATAGACTGTTATTCCCTTGCATTTTAGCTTGTGAGCAAGCACATAAACATCCCTTACATTATTTTGTTTGGCGTCTTGAGGTAGATTGATGGTCTTACTTACAGCATTATCTGTGTATTTTTGAAAGGCGGCCTGCATCCTTACGTGCCATAGTGGAGATATGTCATGAGCTGTCACAAAGATTCGCCTTATCTCTTTTGGGATGCTTTTGATGTGCTGAATGGTGCCGGTTCTTGATATCTCTTCAATCAGTTTTTTGGAGTAGAACCCTTTCTTTTTTGCAATCTCCTCGAAATACTTGTTTGTTTCATAAAGTTTTGTGCCTTCCATGACGTTTCTTACATACGAGACGGCAAAAAGCGGCTCGATTCCTGAGGAACAGCCAGCTATAATCGATATGGTTCCAGTCGGCGCGATTGTTGTGACTGTAGCGTTTCTCATGTTTTTGTAATGCATTTTCGTCTTCCAGATGCTTTGCTCAAAGTTAGCAAAGTTTCCACGATCTTGTCCGAGTTTTTGAGATGCTGCGTGTCCTTCTTTTTTGATGAATTTCATGAGTCGCTCTGCCAAAGACACGGCGTCGTTTGAGTCATATGGGATGCCTAGTTGGATGAGCGCTTCTGCGAATCCCATCACGCCAAGGCCGATCTTTCTGTTTGATTTGGTTATTTTCTCAATTTGTTGGATTGGGTACTTGTTTACATCAATCACATTATCCAGAAATCTGACTCCCAAATGGATTAGTTTCTTTAGTTTTACCCAGTCGATTTTTTTGTCTCTGATTATTTTTGACAGGTTGATAGAGCCTAGGTTGCACGATTCCCAATAAAGTAGAGGCATTTCACCACATGGATTCGTTGCCTCTATTGCACCACTCTTTGGTGTTGGATTGTGTCTGTTTATTTCGTCGATAAAAACTAGTCCGGGATCTCCGGTTTTCCATGCATTGTATACGATCAAATCAAAGACTTTTCTTGCATTGAGCCTTTGTGTTACTTGACCAGTCCTCGGATTGATAAGATCATAGTCTTGGTTTTTTTCTACCATCTTCATAAATTTGTCAGTCACAGCAACGGAGATATTGAAATTTGGAAGAAAACCTTCCTTGTTTTTGCACTGTATAAAATCTAGAATGTCTGGATGGTCTACGCTCAGTATTCCCATGTTTGCGCCACGTCTCTTTCCTCCTTGTTTTATGACATCGGTGGTCTTATCAAAGATGGTCATGAATGTGATTGGTCCTGAAGCTTTGCCGTCTATGGATTTTACAAGATCGCCTTGCGGCCGTAGTTTACTAAACGAGAATCCGGTCCCTCCGCCAGTTTGATGGATGAGTGCAGTCCATTTTGCTGCTTCAAAGATCCCAGTCAGGGAGTCTTCTATTGGCACAACAAAACACGCTGCAAGCTGTCCTATTCTTGTGCCAGCATTCATCAAAGTTGGCGTGTTTGGGAGAAATTCAAGGTTTGACATTGCCCTAAAAAACTCGTCTTCGATTTTTTTTATATCTACCTTTGGCCCATAGTTTAGTTCTGCAAGCGCTATCGCTTTTGCTACGCGTCTAAAGAGATCCGTTGGTGTTTCAATTATTTGGTCTTTCTCGTTTCGTAAGAGATACCTTCTTTGCAGTACTTGGATTGTGTTTACGCCAAGCTCGGAATTTGTCATGCCTATTACCACTGCGTACTACTGGTGTATTGGTATTTCTCTTTGTCAGAAATTCTCAGCTATGGAAATTGAGTTTTTGTCATATTCGCCTTTACTGGTCAGAATTGCTCCAGATGGAGAATCTCAATTATGATAATCGTATCTCAGTTAAATTGTACCTAGTGTGCACACATAGCATGTCATTTTTTGAGATTGTTTCATCAAGACATTCAGTCAGATCATTTAAGGATAAAGGGGTATCTCAAGACATTATCGATAAAATCCTCGATGCCGCAACAAGGGCGGCATCTGCAGGAAATCTACAATCGTATCGGATCTTTGTTGTTACTAAAAATGATCACAAACGTAGGCTCGCAAGCGCTGCGCACGGGCAGGACTTTATTAAAAATGCGTCAGTCGTGTTTGTTTTTTGTGCCGACCCCCAGAACTCATCACGGGAATATGGAAAACGGGGTGAAGAATTATACTGCATACAGGATGCCACTATTTCATGCACGTATGCACAGCTTGCTGCTCATGCACTTGGATTGGCATCGGTGTGGATTGGCTCCTTTGACGAGCAGGAAGTAACCAATATTCTTGAACAGGATTCCAATCTAAGGCCCGTAGCCATGCTAGTTGTCGGCCATGCCAACGAGGTGCCGGAAATCACACCAAGAAAACCTCTGACTGAGATAGTTCACAGACTGTAAGAGGAATGAATCTTTCTGTGGCAGGCCATGATGTGAAAAAGGTCGGGAATTTTGAGTATAAAATAGAGGCCGACGAGACACTTGGGATGAAGGTTCCAGTGAGGATATTTGCAAACGACGATCTTCTTTCGAAGATGACTGCAGACAAGACCATTCAACAGGCAATCAATGTTTCCACGTTACGTGGAGTGCAAAAAAACGTAGTTGTTTTGCCAGACGGCCATCAGGGATATGGCTTTCCGGTTGGCGGAGTAGCCGTAATGGATGTGCAAGAAGGAATAATCAGTCCAGGAAGTGTCGGATATGATATCAACTGTGGTGTCAGACTCCTTAAAACAAATCTCACTGAGACCCAAGTCAGACCAAAGCTAAAAGAATTGGTAGCTGATCTCTTTGCGACAATACCTGCCGGGATGAGCAAAAAAGAGGGCTGCATACACCTAACACGCTCACAGCTTGATGAAGTTCTTGTACAGGGAGTAAACTGGCTTGTAGATAACGGATATGCAACCAAAGTCGACCGTGAGCTTTGTGAGGAGAACGGCCACATGCCTGGTGCAGACCCGAACATGGTATCAGACATGGCGCACAAAAGAGGCGAGCCCCAGCTTGGGAGCCTTGGCTCTGGAAACCATTTCCTTGAGGTTCAGCGAGTTGACAGGATTTTTGATGACAAAGCAGCCCAGATAATGGAAATAAAGGAAGGAGACGTCACTGTTCTGATTCATTGCGGCTCACGCGGCCTTGGCCATCAGATTTGTAAAGATTATCTTGTCGTATGCGAAAACTCGTATCAAAAATATGGAATAGACTTGCCTGACCAGCAGCTTGCTTGCGTTCCTTATGTCTCCGAAGAGGGAATCGCATACAAAAAGGCAATGGCGTCGGCAATGAACTATGCATGGTGTAATAGGCAGGCAATCACGTATTGGGTAAGAGATTCGTTTAGGACTGTTTTTGGCGGATCTGATGAGGATTTGGATGTAAAACTTGTCTATGACATTGCCCATAACAGCGCCAAGGTAGAAGATCATGACATTAATGGCAAGAAAAAGACAGTCATAGTGCATAGAAAAGGTGCGACGCGAGCATTCCCTGCGGGGGATCCTGCAATACCTCAAAAATACAGAAAGATAGGCCAGCCGACCTTCATTCCGGGCTCCATGGGGTCAGCAAGCTGGGTGCTGCTAGGCAAGCCAAATTCATTTGAGATGACGTTTGGCTCGACGGTTCATGGGGCTGGAAGATTGATGTCAAGGACCGCTGCACACAAAAACTACAACTACAAACAGGTAGTTGAACAACTAGAGCAGCAGAAAATAGTTCTCAAGTCACAGACCAGATATGACGTAGTAGAAGAAGCCCCCCAAGTATACAAAGACGTTGACACTATTGCACATATTTCGGATTCACTGGGAATTGCAACAAAAGTGGCTCGCCTTGTTCCTATCGGGGTCATAAAAGGCTAGGCAACTGATATTTTTTCTGACATCAGATCCCTGCAGAATTCGTCAATTCCTTCAAGGTTTGTAGAGACTATTTCCTGGATTTGCTTTCTGTCAGATTCTGTAATGTCACGGTTTTCCTTTGCAATTGGCTGTACTATTATTGCCTTAGGATCGTTTACCGGCCTGCCAATGACATTGTACATCCAGACAAAGACCTCGTCTGCATTTGAGATTTCTTTGTGTATTTGATCTGCCAGCTTAAATGATAATGCGTTATAGATCTTGCCAATATGGGACACGGGGTTTTTGCCTGCAATTGCCTCTGCGCCTGCAGGTCTGCTTGGGGATATTACACGATTTGCCTTGTTCCCACGCCCAACTTCGCCAGAATCCGCATTGTCTGCAGATGTACCCAGAACCGTCAGATACATCCCGTCCATTCCCTTGCTTTCATCATCGAGGCAGTTTATTGCAGTGTGCACCCCAAAGTCGCTTTTGTTTTTTGCAAATTCCGTTATTGCGTGAACCATCTCATGTTTTTTCTTAAAATAGTCCTTTTCTGAGCTTACGTGCATATCTACAAAGGCAACTGCCACGGTAAGATCTAGCCAGTTCCCGTTCCTAAAGCCCATCACCTTGACGTCTTCGCCGGCTGCCGGAAATTCAGATTTAAACTGGGCCGAGTTTATGAATTGCTCAACATCCAACACAATTGCTTCCGTGTCAGTAAAGGGGGCATATCCAACTAGCACCGAGGTGTCATTTGCCGCAATGTCTTTGGGTTTTTTGAAAATGGATTGTAATTCTCTCGATGTTGGGCCGATCTCTAGCTGAAATTCTACGTTTTTTTCTTTTACATAGCGCAGATTTTTTTCAAGCCACGATTTTGCGGTCTCTTTTACAAAATCGTTGATTGGTAAGACTCGATCATTTACCGAAAAGGTGGCCCTGTCTCCCAAAATCAACCTCATCGGCTTTATGATTTTTCCACCACCAAGCTTATTTTCAGTCTGGCCTGCGACGAGCATCGTTTTGTCCATGTTATGGTGCTGGATTGTACCGGTTTCTTTGAGGTATAGTTTTGAGAGCTCTATTGAGACCTTGTTCATCATCAGGTCACAAATCGTATCAGGATGTCCTATTCCCTTTCTTTCTACAATTTCAAACTGTTTTCTAAAGGTGGGAACGCTTTTTATTGATTCGATGAAGACTTTTTGGCCAGTCAACTAGATGTAAATCCATCATGCGCTAAATTAGATCAGGATATAATTTTCAGATTTGAGAATTGGTTAGCGAGTTAATATCAATCAGCGTCGTTGCTAAGCCAATGGAAAAAGAAGTTGTGCTTTATGAGAGGCTACCAAATGATAAGGTTCGCTGCTTGGCATGTGCCAGATACTGCGAGATCGGTAAGGGTCAGATAGGGTTATGCGGAATTAGGGGCAATAAGGCCGGAAAACTGGTTTTGTACGTATACGGCAAAGTGGCTGCGGTTCATATTGACCCCATCGAGAAAAAGCCTGTCACGCACTACAGACCCGGCACAAAGATATTTTCAATTGGTACAACCGGCTGCAATTGGCTCTGCAAGTACTGCCAAAACTATGATTTGAGCCAGAGAAGAAAAGTAGAAGGCGCTGACTATACGCCAGAAGAGCTCGTCTCCTCCGCCATTGAATATGGCTGCCACGGAATTGCTTACACCTACAACGAGCCTACGATATTCATAGAGTTTGCAAGAGATTGCGGAGTGCTTGCTAGAAAAAAAGGCCTGTTCAATATTTTCGTGTCAAATGGTTATTGCACACCGGAATCAGTATCCATGATGAAGGAATTTTTGGATTGTATAACGGTTGACTTTAAGGGAAATGGAGAGCAGCAATTTGTAAGAAAATATATCGGAATACCAAACTCACAGCCGGTTTTTGATACGGTATCCCAGTTGGTAAGTACCACTGATATTCACGTAGAGATAACCGACCTTGTTGTTCCAAAGGTAGGAGATGACTTGGAACATGCAAAAAAGCTCTGCAAATTTGTTTATGATACGTGCGGCCCTGAGATGCCGATTCATTTTCTTAGGTTTCACCCAGACTATAAAATGATGGATTTTCCAGAGACCCCAGTCAAAACACTTGAGAATCACTATGACATTGCAAGGCAGGTTGGGTTGAAATACGTCTATGTGGGAAATGTTCCTGGGCATCCGTATGAGCACACGTATTGTTCCGAATGCAACAAAGTCGTTGTAAGGAGATATAACTTTGATATTTTGGAATGGAATCTTGATGAACAAAACAAGTGCAAATTCTGTGCAAACAAGATTCCAATTGTGGGCGGTTTGAACAAGGGATACAAGGAAAGGCGCTTTGAGTTTGTTCTTTAGGCCTAGCGCCAGAAACCCATCACATTAGTTATTCTATTTTTATTTTGTTGCCTTTGTATAGTTTGGGCAATGTTACTGTCAGTATTCCATTCGTAAATCGCGCAGAAATGTTTTTCATGTCAACGATTTTTGGCAGTTTGACGCTTTTCTTAAAATATTCATACTCAAACCGTCTGCTACCGCTGGAATCGACATATGTTTCTTTGAGTTTTGCTTCGATTACTATCATTTCGTTCTCGTCGACGTAGACGTTGATGTCGTTTTTATCTACGAGTGGCAGATCAAATTCCAAGACCCATTTTGATTCATGTTCTTTCAGACATGATAGTGGTTTGAGAATTTTTTGTTCTTGATCATCGCCGAGCTTTATGATTGGTAGCGACGAGATTGCAATATCAAACCAGTCTTGTGACATATCTATCATCTGTATATCGGCGGCACTTTGGAAGGAAGTTGTTTTTCGTGTTGTGTCAGCATATCAAGTGTTTCTTGCATCAGGTTCCTGTGTTGGATTCTAAGATAGTCAATTCTTTTTTGGATTTCCGTGGTGTCTACTTGTATTTTCAAGACCTTCGCAAGCGAGGTTATTGCAGATATTGAGGCCTGTGGATCCGGAAAAAATGGGTGGCATGAAGTATAGAGCATCAACAGTGGTATCCCATAGTTTTTGAATATCATTATTACCGTTGCGTCGATCCCAATTATCGAGCCTGCGATGAACTTGGGTATGTCATTTTCATACATTATTTTGTCAAGTGACGGATCTGTACCAAGGCCGTATGTTATGATCTCTTTTGCATCTAGGCTCTGTGTATCGACGCCACTTGGGACGATCACCTTGCCTATCTTATTTTTAACGCAGAACTCGGCTATCGAGGAAACGAAGTCGTTAGCTAATTCAGGATATATCGGGACGTCCGAGATTATTGCATAAATATCGTCTTTTTTGTAAATTCTGATAGGACTGATGATTTCACCATTTTCGACAAACACCGTGGGTGGCATGTCAGGATAACTTATGTCCCCTATCATTTTCATTTGCATGTATGAAATAAGATAAGATATTGTAAAGGTGCCAATCAAACCGTTGCCTGGAAACCCAAGAAGTAGTGTTTTCCCATTGGTTTTTTTTGGGGTATTGTTTTTTGTGTTCATTTTAAGTTGCTTTAATTGGGTTCGACTCTAGATTCATCAGCTACATCATTTTTCTTATGCTCATCCTGTATCTCTTTTTTGCTCGCTTTGATAGCAACCGTAATAATCGTCCAGATATTTCGTCAAAGACCTTACTCAGATCAAACCCAGTTCTTGAGAACACGTATTTTTGGTGAGGAGTTATTATTGTAGTTGAGACCTCATAGTTATATCTGCTGCCCACGCCGTGGTGCTTTTTTACATATACTTTGGCTTCTTGTATGTCCGGATATACTTTTTGTAACCGATCGAGCGCTTTGGCATATTTTTCCGTTATGATATTTGCATTGTCTTCTTTTGGCATTCCGACTACGAAAAGAGGAATCTTGCTTTTCACTCTGGTTCCAAGCAGGTTGAGAATATCTCGGTATGTGATTATTCCCTGTAACTGATTCCATAGCAAAACTAGACAAAATGTTGTGTCTGCATGAAGCATTCTGCTCACAACTTCGTTTAGATCGTCAAGCGGCATGCAGCTGGCCATCCGATTTGTGCCAAGATTTCCTACTTGAGACTCCATTCTGCGTATTTTCTTTGAGCCAATGTCTGCCTTTCCTACTCGTTCCGGAGGTAAAATTGTGTGTAACAAGTGGTATGACGTAAGGACGCTGGTTATCTTGTCGCCTTTTATCACAGGTAAATGATCGAGTCTTTTGTTTACCATTATCTTTCTTGCAGTACTTAGGGAGGTGTCTTTTTGTATGACGATTGGATTTGTAGTAAATATCTGATTTGCTCTTATCCATTTGTTATCAAGTGTCAGAACTAACTTTAGGATGTCTTTTGCTTGCACAACGCCTATCATCTCTCCGTCCTGAGCCACAGGCGCCGCCTTGATGCGGTTATGTGTCAGTATGTCTACTGCTTTTTCTACGGTATCTTCCTTCCGGAGGCTAGAAACCGGGTGCAGGAGAGACCTCACTTTCATGTTGGCGATGTCTTTGCTCAAAAGCAGATCCCGTGTATTTATGTTCAGGGTTGCGTTCCCTTCCCTGCAAAAGGCATCAAAAGAGCTGTATTTTGTGAGGGTGTTGATTACCTCTGAAACTGTCATTGAGGGCTCGATTAGAACAGCTTTGCTGATCAGCGAGTCGATTTTTTTCTTCATGATGTCGCTGAAATGATCATGTATTACGTCTAGGCTCATCTGTAGTTTGGATCAGAATACTTGAATTAAATAAACTGTACAATTTTCAATGATGATATTCATGAATGATATTCTTGTAGTTGTATTTAAAAAGGCAAAATTGAGATCGAGATTATGAAACTAAAGAACGCAAGTTTAGAACAGGTAATCAAAAACTCGATAACCGTACCGCAAAACATGACGCTTCTTGAGGCGCGGGATGTCCTTTTAAAACACAGAGTCGGGCGTTTACCAGTACTGGATGCCAACAAAAAACCAGTAGGGATAATCACCGAAAAAGACTTTGTCAGGGCAATTTACAAGCTAGGAGGCAGGTCAATCGATAAAATCCTAGTCAGGGACTTTATGTCAAAAAATCTCATCACCGTAAAAAAAACAGACACCGTTTATGATTGTGCAAATCTGATGCGAACCCACAGGATAAGCTCGATTTTGGTTGTGGATAATGGAAACCTTGCTGGAATCGTTACAAAAACCGATCTCGCGTCGATTTTTCTGACGCAGTCGGTAGGCCCACTCAAGGTATCTGAAATCATGACCCCAAAAGTGATAACGGTGATGCCTGCGGATTCGCTGCTTTTAGTGGAAAGCCTTCTCGTAAAACATCGCATTTCACGCGTAGTTGTAGAGCGAAACAGAAAGCCGGTAGGGATAATCACAAACAGGGATTTTTTGCCCGCAAAGATGCCCAGATGGATAAGGGAGTTTGCGGATCCAAAAGAGGTCGAAGAGTATAGGCTGAATCCACGTCCCGATGAATTCCGAATGAACCAGCTTTCCTACATTTTATCATTCAGGGCAGAGGACATCATGACGCCAAATCCCATCACAGTTGAAGCCAACGAGGATGTCTCAACTGCGGTTCTTATCATGATTCGAAATGGGATAAGTGGCCTTCCAGTCACCAGAAAGTCGATTTTGTGTGGAATTCTGACAAAGTCTGACATTGTAAAGGCTATTGCATCTTAGCGAACAGTTACTACCCCAACTCGCCACGGATGTATTGTGCAAAAATAATGGTATGTTCCTGCTTCGTTGAATTTGTGGGCAAATCTTTCACCAGTCTTTAGTGCCTTGCTGTTAAAGAGTGGAATGACATTGCCTTTTTCGTCTTGGCTGACGATTGTGTGTTGTATGTTGTCATCATTTATCCAGATTACAGTAGTCCCACTGGATACTTCCAGATTTAGCGGCATGTAGAAACCGACGTTCCCTGTCTCGGCGTTGCCATTTGGTATTATTATATTCGCGGTTGTCTGCTTGCTAGCCTGCGATTTTGTTTCCAAGACAATGATGCCATTATCGATCAAATATTTTATCGCGTTCAGAAATTCTGTTTCGGTGATCTTTTCTTCCCCATACCATTTTGCGGTATTCTTTATCCAGTCTGGGACAAATTGTGCGTTTGCAAGTAAAACCCAGTTGGCCATAATTGAGATTATACTAAATATCATTAATGAAAATATGATTTTTCGATTCAATGATTTTTTGATGTATGACATTGACTATAACGTCTAAGCAAAAACCCACTTGTGAGAATCGCAATCATATTGAATTAGTAGGTGAGGTTTTGTTGGAAAAATAAGAAAAAGAAGAAAAGTTGCCTATGGGATGGATCTGCTGTACAGTTTGCCTTCTAGGGCCATCTTGTACAT